>NZ_LSSV01000028.1:0-83497 GCF_001658045.1 Dietzia sp. 111N12-1
GATGACATCACCGATACGCAGTGGTGGAAGAGAATTGTCCTGGAAGATGATGCTCGGAACGAACACGGGCATCGTGCGACCGGTGGTGCCGGGATACATATACATGCCCCACGCACTAGAGGGACCGATGGGCGAATCCATCGGGCGCGGGGCTACCTTGGCCGAGACGGTACGCGGCCCGACGGCCAGAGCGCCACTGAAGCCAGACACGGCCGGTAGCTCCGCCTCAGTGGCGGCGCCAGCTGCCGACCACTCAAAAAGAGCTAATGGACAGTTTGAGTATTCGAAGTGGGCGTACTGCCGGGGCGCTTTCAGTCATCATTCAATAGGGAATCAGGAAGGTCCGCCGGACACTGGTTGAGCGCTGCCGACACCCCATAGAAGTGCCTCCGGCCGCGGCCTGGTCGGTTGAATAGGGCGATCGACGGAATAGCGAAGTCTAGTGGACTACACAGGCGATCACCACGCCCACAATGGCTACGGGGAGGTAGAAGGCGCCGACCGACCAGGAGAGCCAAACGCTCGGCCCGGGCAGCATCCGATTAACCCAGCGAGGCATGACCGGTGGCCAGTCTCCTGTCTCCTTTGTTGGAATATTTGAAGGTAGGTCGTCGGGCTGGAGCGAGAAGGTCTCGATGTTGTAGCGCCCGGAGGCAACGGCCTTGTAAAGGCTCCGGAAGCGTTTCTCCTGACGCAGGTAGTTGGCGTCAAGATAGGCGAAGAGCAGAGTCGCGCCGAGGCCGAGCAGAGCAACGGAATCGGCTCTCTGGGTCAGGGCGTACCCGTAGGCGGCAGTGACCACGGGCAAGAGCCACGCTTTGGCGTTGGAGGACGCGGCAGACATGCGTGTGACCACGGACTGAATGAAGTCGAGGTGTTTGCGACGGTCCTCGGGATCGTGCTGAGTTGGCGTCGAGAAATCAGTCATTCTCATGCATCTCTCGACACGCTTGGCGAACGCGATCTTGCATTTGGTCCTTAGCCTGCTCGGTGTAGTCGGTCTCCTCCGGCCAGATTGGTCCCATCGCATCGCT
Organism: Dietzia sp. 111N12-1; assembly: GCF_001658045.1. Taxonomy (NCBI): domain Bacteria; kingdom Bacillati; phylum Actinomycetota; class Actinomycetes; order Mycobacteriales; family Dietziaceae; genus Dietzia; species Dietzia sp. 111N12-1. Next base: position 1,035 of record NZ_LSSV01000028.1, read on the forward strand.
GGCCCAGCGGGGGACAAGATGAACGTGTAGGTGGAAGACAGTCTGTGTCGCCGCCTCGCCGTTGGACTGGATGATGTTCAGCCCCTCGGGCTCGACGGCCCCGCGAACGGCAGCCGCGAGGCGAACGGTGGCCCGGGCAAGATGCGCCGACGTCTCCTCGGGCAGGGACCAGATGTCCGGGACATGCCCTCGTGGCACGACCATGGTGTGTCCAAGGACGGCAGGCTCGGTCGGGAAGAAGGCCACGACGTGCTCGTCGCGGTAGACCTCGCGAGCATCGGGATCGTCCCGCTGGACGATCTCGCAGAATGGGCAATCAGGATCGCTTGTATGCATTCTGAACCAGCCCGGGAAGGGAAGCCTTGATGTTCGCATACACCGCTTGGCTATCCCTGCCGATCGGGTTGTATGGCTGGATGTAGTCCGCGATAGTTCCGCCGTTTTTCAGAGAGACCTTGGCGAAAGGGTCAGGTCCGGCGCTGGTTGTGCGCTGGTCTTGGTCCTTCAGACCATGGATTCGCACCCCGCAGAGCGGGATGTGGTTGTCCCATGCGTAGGCGATCTCCTTGCGGACCCACGGTCTGTTCGCCGTGTCGGATCCCACGAGGACGACCACCGCGTCCTTGCCAGCCATCTGGCGCTCGATCCACCGCTGGATAGCGTCGTCGCCCTGCCTCTTGACGCTCTCCCAGTCTTGGGAATCGAGCACTGGTTGTCCCTCGATGACTCCCATGCTCTTGATGGTATTGACCCGCCACCAGTCGTTGGCGTAGTGGAAGGAGTAGAACACTGATTTAGCCATGGTCGGCGTCCTTTCGTTCTGCGTGCTGAGACCACCTCGGCGCGTAATAGATGCTTAGTAGTCGAGTCCGACAAGTCCTGCCCTTCCGGGATGTGGAGTGCGGCGGCCACTTCCCCTCGCCGCCGCACTCCACCGGACCTACTTGACCCCCATCTGGATCCGAGTGCCGTCGCTGATATGCGTCGCGTACTCGGTCAACTCGGGATCGGAGATGGACCCGCCGATCCGAGCCCACTCGCGCTTGAGCACGGGCTTGATTGCGGAGACGGGCCGGCCCTTGTAGCGACGGGAGAGGGAGTCGAACATCTTCTGGTAGTCAGAGGCGACGTTCTTCATGGCGGGCCGGATGGCCTTCTCGAGTTCTTTCTCCCATCCGGGATTCATCTTGAAACCGGCCACGCTCAGACCCGCTGACTGATCGTCGTGTCGGGGTGGCGCTGGACTGTTGCAGCCTTGACGAACCGCCCCGTGATGGTCGAGCGATGGACAGTCGTCTTGTTAGACGTTCCTCGACCCGTCTTCTCGGTCGAGGTGGTCCGGGGACTCCGACGTGCGGTCGAGGCCTTAACAAAGCGTCCGCTCCGGGCGCTCCTACTTGCGGTGCGGGCCATGGGGCTCGCCTCCGTTCTGGGCCGTGGGCCCCCTTGCGAGCACTACGCATGGAACCGCTAGAGTCGGAGCCCTAGTTTCCGCAACTAGACGCCAGGCCCTGAGCGCTCCACCCCGAGTGTTCGGGGCTTCGGTGCTCTTGGGAAGAGTCTAGTTGGTGCTAATAACAACGGTGTTATTCAGCACGGTCCGGGGCGGGCGTGCACTGCAGTGTGCTGATGGTCTACGGTCCGTCACCGTCGGAGCAATGTGTCAGTCGGTGTCTAAATTCCCGTCTCCGACGTAGCGAGACCACGTTTGGCCAGCGACACAAAGGCAAAAGGTGCAGGCCAACACGCGCCGCCAGTCGGACGTCGAAGGTCCTACCAGACCGTCGATCGTGACCTCACGGTCGGGTTCGGAGGTCGACGCTCTGGAGTTTGTCCTGGTCAGGGCATGCTACGGACCAGCGGTCACGGGGAGGTGGTGATTGATTCATCTGATGCAATACGCAGTACTCGACTTTACATAAGGTCCGGATATCGGACCTGAGTTGGACCTCCTGACCCCGTTCTGGTCAACTGCAAGCTCGAATCTGCTGGTCACAAGGTTGTGCTCGCTGTGATCGGGGCACTAGCCCGGCCTGATTCCGGACTTCCAGGTCGCGCTTCACGAAGATCCGTAGCCAATCTGGGCTCTACGTTTGCCCAGCTCAGCAGGTTCCATGATCAAAGTTCTCGGCTGTTTTCGGATTCGGCGCCACGAGATGGAATCAGTGGTTCTCCAATTGAAGCGTTGAGCTGCGATTATCTGTCTAGGTCGATCTGAGTCGTCGGGCACTAAGGAGGTCCAACTCAGGTCGGAGTGGACCTCCAGCCTCCGGAATGGACTGTCGGCTCACCGAGGCCGATCGCTGTCGGGTGGCGGAAAGAAAAAGCTGGCGGCAGTTCGCGCCGGGCTCCTGATGGGCGTTGTGGTCGACCGGAGCACATCGTCGCTGCGCCTGGTTCCAGTTCCTTGGTTTTGGGACAGCGGGTCGACACAAGTTTCCAGACACTGGTGCCTGGCGAAATGCTGTGGCTCGGACAGTGTGTCCCAATATCGATCGTTTTGCAGACGCATGAGTCGCTTCATTGTGAGACGGGGTTCTGGCCCAGGCGCTGCAGATTATCGAGGGTGAGCAGCAGCCACCGGAACTGGGGTTGGATCTGATCGGAGATGGATTGCGAACGGGGGGCCGCGGAGCAGGGAAATACGGGGTAATTGAATCAGGCGAAATTGGGGCGGCGTTTCTCGAGGATCGAGGAGACCCCTTCGGCGAAGTCGTCGGATACCAGGAGTTCGCACTGTCCCTCGTGTTCGCGGCCCAGTGCGGCGTCGAGTTCGGCCAGCGTGGCGCCGGTGACGGCGCGTTTGGTCAGCTCCAGCGCGCGGCGCGGGCCGCGGGCCAGTCGGCGGGCGAGCTTGGCAGCGGCGGCGCGGAGTTCCGCCGCCGGCAGGACGTCCAGGGCCAGCCCCACGTCGAGCGACTCGGCGGCCGAGACGGCGTCCCCGCGCAGTAGCATCCGGGAGGCGACCGACCGCCGAGGGCAGCAGCACGCTCGCCCCGCCGTCGGGCATCAGCCCGATGTTGATGAACGCGAAGAGCAGGTAGGCGTCCTCTGCCATGAGCATGAGGTCGGCCGCGAGCGCCAGCGAGACCCCGACCCCGGCCGCCGGCCCGTTGACCGCGGCGATCACGGGGATCGGGGCGGTCAGCACCGCGCGGACCAGGGCCGCGGCGTTGTTCATCGTGTCGTCGGGGCTGGGCGTGTCGCCGCCCGGCTCCTTGATCGACTGGAGGTCGGCGCCGGTGGTGAACGCCCCGCCCTCCCCGGCGAGCACGATGACGCGGGTCTCCGGGTCTGCGCCGTGTTCGGTGATCAGCTCGACCAATGCGGTCACCGTGGCGTAGTCGAGTGCGTTCATCCGGTCGGGCCGGTTGATGCTGATTGTGGTCACGCCCAGGTCGTCGCGCTCGACCTTGACGGCGTCCCGCCCCGTGGCGGTCATCGGACCGACTCCACGGCGGCCATCATCCCGGCCAGCCGATCGGAGATGATCGCCTCGGCCTCGGCCATCATGCGGTCGACCAGTTCAGCCACCGTGGGCACGTCGTCGATCAACCCCTGGCACTGACCGGCGGACCAGATCCCGGCGTCCAGGTCGCCGTCCTCGAAGACCTTGCGGCCCCGGGCGCCGGCGACCAGGTGCTGGATGTCGGCGAACTCTGCGCCGCCGGCCTCCTTGGCCACGACCTCCGCCGAGATCGCGTTGGCCGCGACCCGGGCGGTGTTGTGGAGCTCGGAGTTGGTCACGATCTGCTGCTTGACCTGCTCCGGGACGGGCGACTCGGCCGTGCACATGAACCGGGTCCCCATGTTGGCCCCGTCCGCCCCGAGCGCCAGCGCGGCCACGAGGCCGCGGGCATCGGCGATGCCGCCCGAGGCCAGCATCGGGATGGACAGCCGCGCCGCCGCGGCGGGGATGAGCACCAGACCCGGCACGTCGTCCTTCCCCGGACGGCCCGGGCACTCGAAGCCGTCGATGGAGACGGCGAGGTCGATCGGGGCGACGCTGTGGAGCGAACCGCTCGATTGCCCCCGGCCACGGGGCGTGCGCACCGCGTCGAAGATATAGGCCTCGGGCACTGACACGTGAAGTGTTCCTTCCAACTGTGAGTGATCTCGGTCGCTGAGCGCTGACCAATCTCTCGTCTTCGATCACAAATGTTTAGAGATGCATTTGGTCTGCTCGGCGTACTCGCCGGTATCACCGAGGTGCTCTCGGGTCCGAGAGCAAGAATCGAGTTCCGTCCTCCTACTGCCGGCCACCGAGCCCGAGAAAGCAGACGACATAGTTCCTACTTTTTCTTAGCCGACCTGCAGGTTCGCCTTGCTCGGTGGCGGACATTTCCCGCCGAACGGTTTACTACCGGTTGGCCGGGCGGTAGGCGGTGACCACTGCGGAGCCGCCCAGGCCGATGTTGTGTTGAAGTGCGATCCGAGCGTCCTGGACCTGCCTCCGGTCGGCGGTGCCGCGCAGTTGCCACGTCAGTTCCGCGCATTGAGCGAGCCCGGTGGCCCCCAAGGGGTGGCCCTTGGAGATGAGCCCTCCGGAAGGATTGACCACCCAGCGGCCACCGTAGGTCGTCTCACCACGGTCGACGAGGTGGTGCCCTTCGCCCTCGGCTGCAAGCCCGAGGGCCTCATAAGTCAGCAGCTCGTTGGGGGCGAAGCAGTCATGGAGCTCGATGACATCTATGTCGTCTGGGGTGATGCCGGCTTGTCCATAGACCTCACGGGCCGCGGTCCGACTCATGTCGGCGCCCACGAGACTGATCATGCTGCGATCTGCGAACGTTGACGGTAGGTCACTGACCACCGACTGCCCGATGATCTCGATGGCCTGATCGCCGAGGGAGTGCTCATCGACGAAGCGCTCGCTGGCCAGGACGGCAGCGCCCGAACCGTCCGATGTCGGGGAGCACTGGGATCGAGTCAACCCGGCCTCGGCGTAGATCATCTTGTCGTTTTGGATCTGCTCCACGCTCAGGGCGTCCTGGAACTGGGCGTACGGGTTGTTCACCGAGTGACGATGGTTCTTCTCAGCGATCTTCACGAAATGATCCGGCGAGGAGCCGTACCTGTCGTTGTGCTCCAGGCCCGCGGCGCCGAACATCCACGGGGCGGGGGGGAAGGCCATCTCGCGAAGCTCGGCCATCGCCTCGACATGGCGCCCCATGGGGGCTGCTCGGTCATCGGCTCCCATAGACAGCGAACCCGACTTCATTTTTTCGAAGCCCAGCGCGAGCGTGCAGTCGGCCAGCCCACCGCGGATTGCTTGAGCGGCCAAGAACAGTGCCGAAGACCCGGTGGAACAATTGCTGTTGACATTGAACACCGGCACACCGGTCAGTCCGAGCTCGTAGACCGCACGGTGGCCGGAACAGGAATCCCCGAAGCAATAGCCGACGTAAGCCTGTTGCACGCGGTCGTAGCGGATCCCGGCGTCCTGAAGAGCTGCGGTCCCCGATTCACGCGCCATGTCGGGGTAATCCCAACCCAGGCGGCGGCCAGGCTTCTCGAACTTAGTCAGACCGACTCCGACAACATAAACCTTGTTACTCATTGCGCTCCTTCTACTTGGGGGAGGGAAAATCGAAGGGGAAGGTCAGTCGCTGACCTGGACGACCCCGTCTTTGATCACCACTGACCCGTCCTGGGAGGTCGTCTCGAAGGCGTAGGTGCCCTTGTCGGTCTTCCACAGACGGGTGGTGATCGTGCTGCCGGGGAAGGCGGGGGCACTGAACCGCACCGCGAGCCGCTTGAGGCGGAACGGATCCTCGGGGCAGGCGGTCTGAACGGCCGCCCGGGAGACGAACGCCATCGTGCACAGCCCGTGAATGATGATCCCGGGCAAACCGACAGACTGGGCGAATTCCGGGTCGGTGTGGATCGGCATCGTATCGCCAGATGCGTCGGCGTAGCGGTAGGTCTGGTCGTCGTCGAAGCTCTGGACCACCTCGTTGTCGAAGTCGCGTTCTCGAAGCGACGGGTCCAGCTGGTGGCCCGGGGCTTCAACGCCGTGCCCGTCGGTGAGCTTGCCGCCGCGGAAGAACCCCGAGAAGTACTGTTCGTTGACCAGCGCTCCAGCAGGGTCAGTGGTCTCGACGTACGTGGTCACCACAGCGCCTGATGAGCGGCCATGAATGCCGACCACCTTGGCTCGGCAGTGCAGTTCGTCGCCGGCGGCGATCTGGCGGGCGTAGCGCATCTCCTGCTCGCCGTGCAGAATTCTCATCTGAAGCTCGCTGGGGACCACTGCCATGGTCGTGCGCGCCATGGTCGCGAAGACCGGCACCACGGCGTACACAGGGGGAGCGAAATCGCCTGAGGCGTGTACGGGATGGTCGTCGTTGGTTGCTGCCGCGAATGCCGCGATGTGTTCGCGTGTGGCGTGGAAGACCACCGTGTCGCTCCACTGCTCGAGCAGGTCGAACTGAAAGTCGTGATCTGGATCGGTCACCACAGGGCCTCTCGCTTGGACTGTGCACGCTGTACTCAAGGGACGCTACGTAGGATGCGATGCGGTGCGAATGACCTCAGTTCGCGTAAACACTGACCGAAATGGTTTGAGGGCAGGAGGTGTAGTGGCCACGCCCCGCACGTTGCCGGTGAGGTTCTTGCGCGCTGCCTCCGAGACCGTCGAGCTGCGCGGGTACGACCTAGACTCCTGGCTCCGTAGATTGGGTGTAGATTCGCGCCTTCTGTTCGACGACCGGTCCCGGATCACAGTCGACCAGGCTTCGGCGATGATCCGGGAGCTCTGGGCCCTCACCGATGACGAACTGTTCGGACTCGGGCCGTCGAAGGCGCCCAGAGGTACTTTCCGGATGTTGAGCCTGGCGGTGCTGAGCGCTCCTGATCTGGGGGCGGTGCTGGACAGGTGGAGCCAGTTCAGCCGGGTTGTCACTGGCCTGCCTGTGATAACAGTGCACAAGAACGACGACTGTGTCCGTGTGGAGGTCGCTATCGACCCTGAGCGCGATCCGACTCACTTCATGGTCGATATCAGCCTCGCGGTGACAGTGCGATTCTTGGGCTGGCTGATCGGCAGGCGGCTACTTGTCGACCAGGTACTGCTGCCCTACCCCACGCCAGAGCATCCACAGGATTACGAGATCATCTTCGGCCCCAACGTCGCGTTCGACCAGCCAACTGCTGCTTTCGTGATTCGGACCCAGATACTTGGTTTGCCGACCGTGCGTGACGAGAAGGCCGTCGAGCAGTGGTTACGGCAGGCGCCGCAAGACCTGCTCAACTCTCGAGAGCATGACCTGACCGTGGCAGGCCAAGTCCGACACCTTCTCGAGCGGGGACTGCGTGGCGACTGGATGGACGCCGACGCAGTCGCCAGCAGACTGGCGATGAGCACCCAACACCTACGGCGGGTACTGCGCGACGAAGGCACTTCGATATCGACGCTCAAAGAGGAGCTGCTGCGAGATGCCGCGATCGCCAGCCTGGTTCGAGGAGACGAGTCCATCACGGCGCTGTCGACCCGCCTCGGATTCTCCGAACCGTCGGCTTTCTACAGGGCATTCAAACGATGGACCGGAAATGCCCCCGGCTCCTACCGCCCGGGATCTGGCGAAGCGGACAAGTAGGAGCCGGAAGCCGGCTAGCAAGTCATGAACCGAGGGCAGCACGCAGCTTGTGCTTGAGGATCTTGCCGGAGGCATTACGTGGGATCTCACCGACGATTAGATCGTGGGGAATCTTGTAGTGAGAGATTTTGTCGGTGCAGAACTCTTGAAGCTCGGCAAGGGTCAGCGTCGACCCCTCCCGCAGTGTGACTTGAGCGATGATGCTCTCACCGTACGTCTCGTGCGGGCGACCAACGACAGCGACGTCAGCGATGTCGGGATGGGCAGCGACCACTGATTCGACTTCCACCGAGTAGACGTTCCGCCCGCCGGTGATGATGAGGTCTTTGAGCCTGTCGACCAACGTCATGTACCCGTCCGCGTCGCCCTGGGCCAGGTCCCCGGTGTGTAGCCACCCGTCACGGACGGTGTCGGCGGTCTGCTGGGGCTTATTCCAGTAGCCCTTCATGATGCTCTCGCCTCGGAGGATCAGCTCCCCCACTCCGCCAGCCGGCACGGGGTCACCGTCCGGGTCGACGACCTTAGCTTCGAGGAACATCGTCGCCTGGCGACCGCTCGCACTGGGTCGGGCCCTGACCTGCTCGCAGGTGGAATAGATGCCGCCCGGACCGCCCTCGGTCTGACCGCACAGCTGCATCAGATCCACGTGCGGCAGCGCGCGGGTCAGCGACTCCACCGCACTGGCCGGCATCGGGGCGGCTCCGAAAAGCGCAGTGCGCAGGGCCGGCAGGTCACGATCTCCCATGCCGGAGAGCATTAAGAACTGGAACATCGTGGGAACCCCGAACATCATGGTGATGTTCTCGGTCTCCAGCGCATCGAGGACCGGGCCGGGATCGAAACCGGGTAGGACGACATGGGTTGCCCCGAGCAGCGTCCCGGGCACGAGCATGATGCACAGCTCGGCCGAATGATAGAGGGGAGCAACGTGCAGGAACCGGTCCCCCGCTTTCATGCCGGTGGAACCCACGCATCCCATACCCACCCAGATGGTGCGATGGTGATCGAACAACGCTCCCTTGGGCTTACCGGTGGTGCCCGAGGTATAGAGGATCAGCGAGTCGTCAGTTTCGGTCGGCACATCCTCGAAAGGGTCGCCGGCGGCCTGGCTGGACAGCTCTACAAGCGAGGGATCTGCTCCCCCGTGCGTCAGGGACACTACGTGCTCGGTCGTGGAGGGAAAGTGCGGCCTGGCGCCATCGACTGAGGACGCCAAGGAAAGGTCGTACGCCAGCACTTTGGCACCGGAGTCTTCCAGAAGATATTGCAGCTCAGGCGGGGCCGAGGCCGGGTTGATCGGGACTACGATGGCCCCGACTCGAGAGGCGGCATAGAAGGCCACGATGAATCGGTCGGAGTTGGTGCCCATGAGCGCGAATCGATCACCTCGGCCCAGCCCCAACCCTGCCAATGCATGGGCGGTGCGGTCGACTTCTGCGTCGAACTCGGCATAGGTGCATTCGAAGTCCGCGAACTTGATCGCGACGGTGTCCGGGACGCGTCGGGCGGTGGCGCGGAGCGCTCCTGGGATGGTCTTCATAACGGTCGTCCTCGTCAGATCATGAACCCGCCGCCGCAGACCAGGGTCTGCGCGCTGACGTAGTTCGAGTCGGGGGTGCAGAACATGTAGACCGCTCCCGCGGCTTCCTCGGGGGTTCCACTGCGGCCGAGGGGGATCATCGACTCCATCGCTGCCAGCAGGTTCGGGTTCACTCCCACTTTGATCTCGCGGCCGGCGACGTCGATGGTTCCGTCTCCATCGGCCGGGATCTCGGTCAGGCGGGTTGTGATCATGCCGAAGGCCACGGTGTTCACAGTGACGTTGTAGCGGCCCCACTCCTTGGCCAAGGTCTTGGTCAGGCCGGTGATGCCGGCCTTGGCCGCGGCGTAGTTGGCCTGTCCGGCGTTGCCGCCCAGGCCGGCGACGGAGGAGATGTTGACGACCTTGCGGCACGGGACCGGCTCGCCCTGTTCGCGGGCCGCCTTGGCCGACGCCGCGATGACCGGCTGGGCAGCCCGAAGGATCCGGAACGGCGCCTTGAGGTGGACGTCGAGGATCGCGTCCCACTGTTCGTCGGACATCTTCTGGATGACGCTGTCCCAGGTGTACCCGGCGTTGTTGACGATGATGTCCAGTCCACCGAGCTCGTCGACAGCAGTGCTGACAAACCGTTCCGCGAATCCTTCGTCGGTCACGCTGCCAACGCACGCCACTGCCCGTCCGCCCGCATCGTTGATGGCGGCGACCGTCTCGTGAGCCGGGCCTTCATCCAGGTCATTGACCACGACGCCGGCCCCTTCGGAAGCCAGCTTCATCGCGATCTCTCGTCCGATCCCGCGGCCGGAGCCGGAGACGATGGCGGTCTTACCGTCCAGAGTTCCCATGTGAGTCAATCCTGTTCTGTGGTGAGTAAACGGGTCCCGTTACCGTCAGGCGACGGTTGCGGATTGGATGAGGAAGGCGGCCTCGGGCTCGGAGAACCCCCACCGCTGCAGAGTCCGGGCCACGTTTCGCCCCGAGTCATCCGCGGCCACCGGGGCGGCGCTTTCGGATCGACTAAAACGTGGCGCTGGGGCAGGTTGCACGACTGCATCGAGCTCAAGGAACGACCCGCGGGCTTGATGGTGTGGATGAGCTGGCGCTTCCCACGGGGAGAGGACTGGTGTCACGCAGGCGTCGGAGTCAGCGAACAGCTCGGCCCACTCATCACGGCTCCTACTGGCGAACGTCTCTTCCAGCAGGTGCCGCCACACGCCCCACCCTGTGGGGTCATGTTGATCCGGGAGGTGCTCCGATTCGATATCGAGAATCGAGACAAGTTCGGAGAAGAACTGGGGCTCGACGCAACCCACGGCGACGAACCGGCCATCCAAGCAGCGGTAGGTGTCGTAGAACGGAGCGGCACCGTCGAGCATGTTGGTGCCTGGTTCCTCGTTCCACATCCCGTGGGCGTGCATCCCGCGCATGAACGACGAATACAGCGACGCGCCGTCAACCATGGCCGCATCGATCACCTGTCCGCGGCCCGATCGCTGCCTTTCGACGAGGGCGGACACTATGCCGAGAGCCATGACCATCCCGCCGCCGGCGAAGTCGGCGAGCAGGTTCATCGGCGCCGAGGGACGTTCCCCGCTCCTGGCCAGTGGCTCGAGTAGCCCGGCCAGCGCGAGGTAGTTGATGTCGTGGCCGGCCCTGTCCCGGAGCGGGCCGTCCTGGCCCCAGCCCGTCATTCTGGCGTACACCAACCGTGGGTTCGCGCCGATAAGCGCCTCTGGCCCTACTCCCAGACGCTCGGCCACACCAGGTCGAAACCCCTCGACAAAGACGTCCGCGCCAGCGACCAGTCGGTGTACCACCTGGACGCCCTCCGTGGTCTTCAGGTTCACCGCGATAGTGCTGCGTCCCCGATCGAGCGGGCCCTCCGGGGGCGTGATCGCCGCGCTACTCCCCAGGCGGTCCACCCGAATAACCTCCGCCCCCAGGTCGGCCAGCACCATGCACCCGAATGGTGCGGGAGCAAGGCTGGCAATCTCAACAACACGAATTCCGTCAAGTGGCCCCATCGCATCTCCCAATCACTTGATTCTTCGCAGTCTTACAACGAGCACGAGATGATTTCGTAGGTGCCGCCGTATATTTTCTGGATTCGAGAGTCGGCAACAATCTTCGAGATCGGGTACTCGTCCATATATCCGTAACCGCCGAAAAGCTGCAGACATCCTCACGGTGGGCGTCCCCTCGATCCGGGGTGAGGTGATGCGGCTCACGCTACGGACGGCGGGACGCGCCCTCCATGACCCAGACGCGCGCATACCGTGACCGGTCTTGAAGGGCATCGATCTTCGCTAGACGATCTTCTGCAGCGACTCAGGGGTATCGCGAACGTCGAGAAGTTCGCCCATTCCTCGCGAGCACACTCGGTTCTCACCTCATCGGGGTGCACCACTGGAGGTAGAGCGGCTGCATACAGGTGGCAAATTAGTACCTGAAAGGGACGGGCGGTGGACGTTCGGACGCCTCACGGATTGATGTCTTTGGACCCGTATGAGAAGGGGCACGGTGGCGAGATGGCTGTCGCAGACGCGGAAATCTTGGCGCATACCGAGCCGTTGGGCGGAATCGCCCTCGGGTCGTCGGCCGGGGTCCTACGCGCCGACGAACCGCCCGCCGCGCACGCCCGCCGACGATATTCGGGCGAGCACCATCCCGCCGGACGCCAGTCGGGCTACCTGGGTAACAAGAAACGTTACCGACTATCCGTTACCGCGTTTGTGGAGGGACTGCTATGTCGACGTGGGAGACGATCGCCAGGGCCTATGGGGTGCTCATCGGCGAGGTCGCGGCGTGGATGCGCGAGCACGCCACCGGCGGTGCCGGGGACGTTCCGGAGGCTCCGGATCTGTCGGAGGCAATGTCGGCGAAAACCTAAGGGTTTGATTTGGTTCGATGAAGGTAATTGATGGGACAACGGCCTCGCCGGGCCCGTCCCTGCACCTGGCTCAAGGGGCTTTTGCAACTATCGTGGTTGGTCGTAAGTCTCGGACGCCGCTTCATTGGTGGTTGGCGCGGCGTCGAGGTGCCGATAGGAGTCGACACGGGTTTTCAGACATTGGTGGCCTAGCGAAACACGTTGCCTCTGGGAGCGTCCCAAAATCGACCGCTAGCGGACGCGCTCGGACGGGGGTTTGACTACCTTGCAGCCACCGTCGTGAGGTGGGGTCGTCACACGTCCCACGCTGACTTGCGGATACGAGATGAAGGTCGCTTCGTCGATGTAGGGCGGGACCGTTGCTCTTTCTGGTGACGTCCTGCCGTGTGTCAGTTGAAGCCTCCGGACGGTGTCGTGGCCTGCTCTCTTTGCCACATGACGATGGTCAGTTCGGCGTAGAGGACGGTGTGGTCGTCCTGATCGGTCAGCCGCATTTCTATCTTCACTCGTCCGCGTGTTCCGTCGAGAGTGATCTCGGCAATTTGGGCGGTTCCGGTGAGAACGTTGCCGGGTCGGACGGGCGCCGGGAACCGTACCTTGTCGAATCCGAGCCCGGCGATCACTGCCCATTGGTTGAGCATTGTTTGTGTGAGCAGCCGTTGAGCGATGGCAATGGTGTGTACCCCGCTGGCGATGAGTCCGCGGAAGTGACCCTGGTTGGCGGCGTCCTCATCGATGTGAAACCACTGTGCGTCCCAGCGGGTGGCGAAATCGACCAGTTCGGCCTTGGAGACGGTGTGATCGCCCAGTTTGTGAATCTGGCCCGGGGTGAAGTCTTCGGCGTAGACGGACGGACTTGGGGGAGTGGCGTTCACAGCGACCTGGCTACGAGCAGCTTCATGATCTCGTTGGTGCCGCCGTAGATCCGCTGCACGCGGGAGGCGGTGTACATCTGGGCGATGGGGTACTCCATCATGTAGCCGTAGCCACCGAACAGCTGTAGGCACTTGTCCACCACGCGGCACTGCATGTCGGTGGCCCACAGCTTGATCATCGAGGCGCCGGCGGCGTCGAGGGTGCCGTCGATCTGGCGGCGGATGCCGTCGTCGATCAGCGCCTTGCCGGCGTAGACGTCGGCCTTGCACTCGGCTAGTACGAACTGGGTGTTCTGGAAGTCCAGGAGTTTCTTGCCGAACGCATCGCGCTCTTTGACGTACCGGATGGTCTCGATCACCGCGGCCTCGGCCACTGCCACGCCGGCGACTCCGATGATGAGTCGCTCCCGCGGCAACTGGGTCATGAGTTCGGCGAAGCCGGAGCCCTCCTCGCCAAGGATGTTCTCCACCGGTACCCGCATGTCGTCAAAGAAGAGTTCGCGGGTGTCCCATCCGTGCATGCCGATCTTCTCGAGGACGGCGCCGCGGGAGAAGCCCGCGACGTTATTGTCGACCTCGGCGACTAGTAGGGAGATGCCCTTGCCGCCGGCCGCTGGATCGGTCTTGGCCACGATGACAACCAAGTCGCAGTGGGTGCCGTTGGAGATGAAGGTCTTGGCGCCGTTGACCACGTAGTGGTCGCCGTCGCGGATCGCTGTGGTCTTGACGTTCTGCAGGTCTGAGCCGGTACCAGGCTCGGTCATGGCGACGGCCACCACTTTCTCGCCGGAGGCGAGCCCGGGTAGCCAGCGGCGCTTTTGCTCCTCGGTCCCGTAGGCGTTGATGTAGTGGCTGACGATCGTGGAGTGCACGGTGAAGCCGAACGCGCTGTCGTGCGCGTACGCCAGTTCCTGGGCCACTACAGCCTCGTGGCCGAAGTCGCCTCCCCCGCCGCCGTCCTTTTCGGCGATGTCGGTGAGCAGTAGGCCTGCCGCTCCGGCTCTGTTCCAGAGTTCGCGGTCGACGTGGCCCTGCCGGGCCCAGTCCGCCTGGCGGGGGGTGACTTCTCTGGCGAAGAAGGCGCGGGCGTGGTCCCGTAGCAACTCGTGGGACTCGGTTTGCCAGGTGGGGCGGTGGTCGGGGAACAGGGTGGTGGTCATGATCTTGTCCTTGTCGGGCCGGGTCAGCGGCCGGTGAAGTTCGGCGAACGCTTGGCCACGAAGGCGGCCTGGCCCTCGTGGCTGTCGTCTGAGGCGAGTGAATAGACGAAGTTGCGCTTTTCGTGCTCGAGCCCTGCGGCTATCGACCCGGTCTGCGCGGCCAGGGCGGCGTCTTTGGCCAGGGCCACGGCCAGCGGGGAATTAGCCGAGATCCGCTGCGCCAGGGCGATCGCCTGTTCGACGACCTCGTCGTCGTCGACCACCTTTCCCACCAGGCCGAGGGTGGCGGCCTCGGTCCCGGTGACCAGGTCGCCGCTGAGCAGCAGTGCCATGGCGCGAGGTTTGCCGAGCGCCCGGATGAGTCGTTGGGTGCCGCCGCCGCCGGGGATGACGCCGAGCTTGACCTCGGGTAATCCAAGGCGGGCACCCTGGCCGACGATGCTGGTGTCGCAGGCCAGGACGAGTTCGAGCCCGCCCCCCAGGGCCAGGCCCTCGACGGCTGCGATCACCGGTTTGGGGAAGTTCTCCAGGTCGGCCCATAGAGTCCCCCCGGAGGCCCGCCGCTGCCCGATCAACGGATCGGCCCGCAGGGCGTCGAACGCGGTGATGTCTGCTCCAGCGCAGAACACGCCGCTCGCGCCGGCCAAAACTATGGCGCGCACGGAGTCATCGGTCCGCAGCTCGGCTAGGTGCCCGTTCAAGGCTGCGAACACCGCGGCGTTCAGTGCATTCCGGGCCTCGGGTCGGTTGATGCGCAGGATCGCGACGGCTCCGCGTCGTTCGCTGCGCACCACATCATCGTGTCCGCTCCGGTTGTTCATTCCTCGGCTCCCCGGTAGAGATCGGCGTGGTCGGTGCGTAGCGTCTTTTTGTCCAACTTGCCGACGCTGGTGCGCGGCAGCGCGTCGGCGAAGATGACGATGTCGGGCAGTTGCCACTTGGCGAACTTGTCTTCCAACACGGCGTGGATGTCGTCGACGTCAAGATCGGCACCGTCTTCTTGGACGACGATCGCAACCGGGCGCTCTTGCCACTTGGGATGCTCGATCCCAACCACGGCGGCTTCGCGGACCTGTGGGTGGGCGACGATCGCGTTTTCCATGTCGATCGAGGAGATCCATTCGCCGCCGCTTTTGACCACGTCCTTGATGCGGTCGGTCAGCTTGAGGTAGCCGTCGGGGCGGATCGTGCCGGCATCGCCGCTGCGCCACCACCCATCGGCGAACGCGCCGCCTTTGTCTTCCATCTTGTGGTAGCGCTCGATGATCCACGGGCCGCGCATGAGCACCTCGCCTTGGGAGACACCGTCGTGGGGTAGTTCGGTTCCGTCCGGTCCGACGACCTTGATGTCGATCCCGTTGACCAGCAGACCCTGGGCCCGCTTGAGATCCCACTTCTCCTTCTCACTGAGCACGTCCCGCAGCGTGTGCTTCAGGCCTGCGTTGACGGTGACCAGCGGAGTGGTCTCCGTGGCGCCGTAGGCGTGGATGATGTCGGCGCCGGTGAGGTCATGGAAGCCGCGCATGAGCGTCAGCGACGGTTCGGTCGCCCCGGACAGCAGACGGGCGCGGCTGAAGTCCGGGCGCGTCTTGAGTGTGCGGATGTAGTCGAGCATCGGCTCGAAGATCGCGGGGGCACCGTTGGCTACGGTGACGGACTCGGAGATCATCGCGTCAACCAGCACAGAGGTGTCCTCGGCCGTATACCGTCCGGGCAGCACGACCTTGGCGGCCGAGTAGATGGCCGACTGCGGCAGTCCCCAGCCCTGGCCGTGGAACATCGGGGTGATGACCATGACGGTGTCGTCGTCGCCCATCTTCAACTGCGCTGCCTCGGCAAGAGTGTGGAGGTAGATTCCGCGATGGGAGTAGTACACGCCCTTGGGGCGGCCGGTGGTGCCGGTGGTGTAGCACGCGCTGTACGCCGAGGTTTCGTCGATCATCGGCCAGTCGAAGGTCGATTCCGCGGCCGTCAGCGCGTCTTCCCAGTGGACGACCCCGGGCAGGGTGGTGGAGATCTCCGAGAGTGGCTTGTCCGTCATGACCACCCAGGTCTTCACCCCGACGCCCTGCTCGACCAGCGCCTCGGCCACGGGCAGCAGGGACTCGTCGACCAGCACGATCGAGGTTTCGGCGTGGTCGGCGACATAGGCCAGGTCCACCGGGGCGAGCCGCAGGTTCATCTGCAGCATCACCGATGCGATACCGGGAATCGCCCAGTACAGCTCCATATGGCGTTTGGAGTTCCAATCCAGGATTCCCACCACCGTTCCGGGGCCGGCCCCCAGCCCGGAGAGCGCGTGGGCCGACTTGCCGACCCGCTCGAACATGTCTGCGTAGGTGTAGCGGTCCCAGCCCCCGTCGATGGTGCGGAATACGATCTCCTGCTCGGGGTAGGTCCGGGCGGAGTGCCGCAGCAGGGTGGTGGTGTTGAGCTGGTAGCTGTCACCGTGTGTCGACGGCAGACCGGTGACGATGGGGTGGGACGTCATGTTGGTGCTCCTGAAGTGGGGTTGGGACGGTGGCTGGGACGGAGGGGGCTCGTCAGAGGCGTTCGATGATGGTGGTGTTAGCGGTGCCGTGGGCTTCGCAGATGGTCTGTAGCCCGTATCGGCTGCCGGTGCGTTCGAGTTCGGTCAGCAGGTCCGTCATCATGCGGGCGCCGGTGGATCCGAGGGGGTGGCCGACAGCCACCGAGCCGCCGTTGACGTTGAGTTTGTCGTCGGGGACGCCGAACTCTTTTTGGAACATCAGCGGTACTCCCGCGAACGCTTCGTTGACCTCGAACAGGTCGATATCGTCCACCGTGAGCCCCGACCGGTCCAGGGCCTTGCGGGTGGACTCGAGGATTGCGGTGAACTGGATGATCGGATCGGCCGCGGCGACCGCGTGGACCACGAAGCGGGCGCGGGGGGTGAGCCCGTGGGCCTCGGCGAACTCGCGGTCGGCGATGAGTAGTGCGGCGGCGCCGTCGCTGAGCTGGGAGGAGTTGGCTGCGGTGGTCTTGCCGTCTTCGGCGAACACCGCCCGCAGGGACGCCATCTTCTCTGGGTCGAGCTCGGCCCGGATCCCCTCATCCGCGGTCACGGGCTCGCTGGAGTCATCGAGCGGGTCGCGGCGCAGCGGAACCAGCTGGGTCTCGAAGCGGCCGTCGCGGGTGGCAGCCAGCGCCCGCTCGTGGCTCCGGCGGCTGAAGGCGTCGAGTTCCTCCCGGCTGAGGTCGAAGCGGGTGTTCATCAGCTCACTGGACGGGCCTTGAACCAGCAGTCCGCCGTCGTAGCGGGCCAGTTCGCGGGGGGAGTATTGCGGGCCTAGCGGGGCGCCGGGTTGTAATGAGGATGGCAGCGCCACCTGTGACATCGACTCCACGCCGCATGCGATGGCGAGGTCGTAGGACCCCGCCTCCACACCGTGGGCGGCAAATGCGACAGCTTGCTGCCCCGAGCCGCACTGTCGGTCCACGGTCACGGCCGGCACCGAATCGGGCAGGCCGGAGGAGAGCACCGCATGGCGAGCGATGTTGGAGCTCTGCTGGTCGTGCGTCATCACACAGCCAGCGATCACGTCGTCGATTTTCTCCGGCGCCACATCACTGCGGCGAACCAGTTCACTGAGGGTGGCCCCCAGCAGATCGGCGGGATGCCAGGCGGCCAGCGCCCCGCCGCGCTTGCCGACCGGGGTCCGGACGGCATCGACGATCACGGCCTCGCGGGTGGCTCGGGAACTACGGGGCTGGGGGGAGTCGGTCATGACTGGGCCCTTCCTCAAGGTGGTCAGGTGGTGGGCGCCGTGGGCGCGTGAGTGGTCTGCGCTGTGGCCGGGTGGGCATCGCGAACGGCGGTGAGCGGGATGTCGTGGCGCGCGGCCAGATCCTCCCAGTGGGCCGTGGTGTGCGCGGCGAAGGCGCGGGTGTAGGCGGCGGATGTGCCGTCGCAATCGAGTACTTCTCTGGTGCGGGCCTCGAAGTGCGGTTCGAGTGCCCCCAGGGCGATGTGGCCGTCGGCGGTGGCATAGATGTTGTAGGAGGGCAGAGCCCCGCCCAGTGGTGCTCCATTGCCAAACAGGCCGTGCCGGAGGGCAGCCGCGGAGTCGTACGCGGCCGCGTCGAGAGTGATGCGTTGATGTCCGCCGGAGTCGTGCTGTCCCCGGGCCAGCAGCAGGGCCAGGGCGGCCGAGATGGCCCGCTCCCCACCGACGGTGTCGGCGACCGGGACCAGCGGCAGGTGCGGCGGCCGGATGGTGCCGTATCTCGCCTGATAGGTCAGGTCGTGGCCCGCGACCTCCTCGTCGGCGCCGTCGTAGCCCACGATCTCCACATGGCACAACCGCGGGTAGCGGTCGCTGAGATCGCCGAGGCCGAGTCGGCAGAACGCTGACGGGCGCATGGCGGTCACCAACACGTCCGCCGTATCGAGCAGCCTGGTCAGCTCCTCCAGGCCGCTACGACTTTTGAGGTCGGCCCGACGAACCTCCACTCCCTGTGTCAGTTCTGCGTACCAGGAGGGCGCGGCCACGGCCAAGGCGTCACCCACCGGCGGCTCCACTTTGATCACCGCTGCGCCGAGGTCACGAAGGCCTGCCACGGCCAGCGGACCGGGCAGGTTGGTAGCCAAAGAGACGACCTGTATGCCGGCCAGGGGTCGGAGCGATCTGGGACTCATTTCAGCGACTATACAAGTAGTCAGTAAACTTAGCCACTGTATAGCTTTAGCGATTGGCGCGTCCCCGTAGACTCGTTTGTCGACCGAAGGGAGACCGCGTGGACCGCCCCGCCCAGCACTCCGGCGACCAAGATCTCACCGCCAAAGCGCGAATCCGCAACGCCGCTCTCGAGCTTTACGCGGCCAACGGCGAGGACCGCACACCGATGCGGGCGGTCGCGGCCGCCGCCGGGGTGACTGTCGGGCTGGTGGTCCATCACTACGGGTCCAAAGACGGCCTCCGCGAGGCCGTGGAGCAGATCGTCGTGGAACGTTTCGCGTCGGCTCTTGCTTCGGCGCCGACCGAAGAGTCCGGCGAACAAATCGCTCGCGTGCGGAACGAGGCTGTCTCGGAAATGCTGGTCAGAAACCCGGAGGTGGTCAACTACCTCCGCCGGGCGCTACTCGAACCCGGTGGTCAGCGGGGGCAACTGCTGGAGCGGCTCACCGAACTCACCCACCGGGAGGTCGTTGCGATGCGCGAGACCGGCGCGGCGTCGCGAGGTCGCGCCGACTCCGTCCAGGTGGTCGACGTGATCATCAACCAGATGGGCCGGCTGTTCCTGCAGCCGCTGGTGGATGCCGTCTGGACCCACCTCGGGACCTTTACCCACACCGAGGGGCGCAGCAAGCCCGAACTCGGCGTGAGCGTGTCCGGGGGAGGAGCTGTCGATCGTTCCCACGGGTCAGCCACCTGACTCGAGTTTCACTTTCACTGAACATCTGTACAAGCATCACGCTGGCGGTTACTGTCCCTGCTGTGTCCGGGGTCACATATCCGATCCCGGAGTCATCGACACCTCAGGAGTCACCATGGCCACTCTCGGAGGCGCCCTCGCGCTCAATGCCCGCCGGCACCCGGACAAGACCGCACTGATCTTCGGCGAGAGCACCTACTCGTACGAGCAGCTCGCGGCCCGGATCAATCAGTATGCGCACGCGTTGGCGTCGCTCGGAGTCGGCAAGGGCGACAGGGTGGCACTGCTGAGCCCGAACTCCGACGCGTACATCCTGGGCCTGTACGGAGCGTTCCGACTGGGGGCCATTGCCGTGCCTCTCAACCCTCGCGTGCCGGCCCGCGAACTTCGCTACCTGCTCGAGGACTCCGGTGCGACGGTGCTGCTGTACTCCGAGGGGCTCGCGGTGGTGGTGGCCGGCCTCGACGAACTCGATCCGCTGCCGTCCGCGCCGCAAAGTCTGGTGCTGGACGAGCCCGCCGCGCAGGGCATCGCGCGGCTCGCAGACACCATGCCGACCACCGCGCCGGAAGTGGAGGTCATCGAGGACGACGACTGCATTATCCTCTACACCTCGGGCACGACCGGGCGTCCCAAGGGAGCGTTGTTCGACCATCACCGCATGCTGTGGGTGGGGAACTCGGTTTCCGCACTCGGTATGAATATCTTCGACCGGAATCTGCACGTCGCGCCGATGTACCACTGCGCGGAGCTGGTCCTGTTCGTTATGTCAGGGTTCAGCCTGGGCACCACTCACGTGGTGCTGCCAGCGTTCGAGCCCAAGGCGGTCCTGGATGCGCTGGAGAAGCACCGCATCACCGTGTTCCTGGGCGTGCCCACCATGTACCAGATGCTGCTGCAGCACCCCGAGCTCGGCACGCGCGATCTGTCCGCGTGGCGGCTGGGCTTCTTCGGCGCCGCACCAATGCCGCCGAGCGCGGCGACCAGCTTGCTCGCCACCCTGCCGCACGTGCAGTTCTTCCAGCTGTGCGGCCAAACCGAAGGCGGCCCGACCGGCATCTTCCTCACTCCGGACGAAGTACGCGCCCGCCCAGATGCCACCGGACGGGCGTCCATCACTAACGCCGAGACGCGGATCGTCGACGACGAGGGCAACGACACCGCGGTCGGCGAGCCCGGGGAGATCATTTACCGAGGCGAGACCATCATGAAGGGCTACTGGAACAAGCCCGAGGCCACCGCCGATGCGCTCCGCGACGGCTGGCTGCACAGCGGCGACGTGGCGGTCCGGGACGCCGACGGGTTTATCACGATCGTTGATCGGATGAAGGACATGATCATCACGGGCGGGCGCAACGTGTACTCGGTGGAGGTCGAACAGGCCCTCGCCGGCCACCCGGACGTGGCCGATGTGGCGGTCGTCGGGCGGCCGGACGAGATGTTCGGGGAGAGCCTCATCGCCGTCGTCACCCCGGTCGAGGGCCGCGAGGTCACCTTGGAGTCGCTCCGCGAGTACGGATCCCAGTTCATTGCGGGTTACAAGCTTCCGCGCGAGCTCATCACCCGGCCCATTCCCCGTAACCCCTCGGGGAAGATTCTCAAGCACGTGCTGCGTGATGCAATCACGGAAGGCACAGTCGCCACCAGCTAACAATCGGATAGCTCGTTAGGCTCCTCTACCAAGCCACCTGCCATTTGGCCCGCTCTGGGAGAGGTCGAGTTCGCGGGATACTCGGCATCGCCTACTGATCAGATGCCGGGTTCTGAGGTGTCGAGTTTCCAGAGCGGGCCGGGTTATGGGGCGCAGATGCGGCCAGTTCACCTGCGCCAGCCCTGGAAGAAGACCCGGCTGCGCATTCCGCACGATCGTCTAGCGACTCGCGGTATGTGCGAAAGTATCGCGAACAACGCAAATTTCGACAAAGGGCCGCAGGTAGCAGCAGTATCCGCCGTTCCGTCATCGACCTGCGTTCAACGTTCGGTAGTTGGCGAAGCAACGACTCGATGCCCGCCCACGCGCAGGTCACGTACGGTCCGAAGTCGGACGACGTGTGTGCAACTCGGGGAGTGGTCGAGTTCGCGCGATCGACAACTCAACACGGTTTACTTGTCATAACGCCTGGTTATCGGTATCGCCCTGCAAGCCTGGAACTCAATCCACCGCAATCGAGTGGCTGGAGAGCTCTCCTGAATTCGGGGAGAGTGCGGCACTAGTATTGGAGGTGTCAGTCGCAGAGCAGGCGTTGTGTAGGACTACTGCGGTGACAAACAACGTCATTGACATTGTCACGATTGACCGGGTTAACGATCTTCCAGTCCTCGTCATCGTTGAGCCTCCTTTCTGTTGACGTTATTGTGTTGGCCTCGCGGTCAGCTCAGCCGAGGATCTGACGCGCCATGACCATGCGGTTGATCTGGTTGGTGCCCTCGTAGATCTGGGTGATCTTGGCGTCGCGCATCATGCGCTCGACCGGGAAGTCACGCGTGTAGCCGGCACCGCCGAACAGCTGCACCGCGTTGGTGGTGACCTCCATCGCCACGTCCGAGGCGAAAGTCTTGGACGCGGCGGCCATGAAGCCCAGCTTCTCGCCACCGGGCGCGCTGCCGCGCTCGGCGTTGGCGGCGGCGGTGTAGACCATCAGACGCGCGGCCTGCACCTTCATGGCCATCTCGGCCAGCATGAACTGGGTGTTCTGGAAATCCGAGATCGCCCGGCCGAACTGCTTGCGCTCCTTGGTGTAGGCGATCGCCGCGTCCAGGGCGCCCTGAGCGATACCCACCGCCTGCGCGCCGATGGTCGGACGGGTGTGGTCCAGCGTCTGCAGGGCGGTCTTGAAACCGGTGCCCGGCTCGCCGATGATCCGGTCACCCGGGATCCGGACGTTCTCGAAGTACAACTCGGCGGTGGGCGAGCCCTTGATGCCGAGCTTCTTCTCGGTCTTGGACACCCCGAAGCCCTCATCGTCCGCGTGGACCATGAACGCCGAGATCCCGCCGGCGCCCTTCTCGGGGTCGGTGACGGCCATGACGGTGTACCAGGTGGACTTGCCGCCGTTGGTGATCCACGCCTTGGAGCCGTTGAGGATCCAGTCGTCACCGTCGGCCTTGGCGCGGGTGCGCATCGACGCGGCATCGGAGCCGGCCTCGCGCTCGGACAGCGCGTAGGAGGCCATCTTGCCGGCGGCGATCTCGGGCAGCACCTTGCGCTTGAGCTCCTCGCCACCGGCCAGGATCAGGCCCATGGTGCCGAGCTTGTTGACCGCCGGGATCAGCGAGGACGAGCCACAGACACGGGCGACCTCCTCGATCACGATGCAGGCCGCGACCGAGTCCGCGCCCTGACCGCCGTACTCCTCGGGGATGTGAACCGCGTTGAAGCCCGAGGCGTTGAGGGCGTCGAGCGCCTCCTGCGGGAACCGCTCGTTCTCGTCCACGTCCGCGGCGTGGGGCTCGATCTCCTTTCCCGACAGTGCGCGGATCGCGGCGCGGAACTCCTCGTGCTCCTCCGCCGGGCGGTACAGCTCGAAATCGGGGTTACAGGACATCAATCGCTCCAGTGTTGTGACTGGCCGCCAAGTGCGGGCCAGGGGAGGGGTTTGTGATCTTCTTCCGCTTGTCGCGTGGGTGCCGCGAAACTTGATCAACTGCGCCGCCACAGGGGGCGAAAGAGATAGCGGTGGTGGCCGGATTTGCGCTTGTGCGGTCAGCTCGGCGAGACGAAGCTGGCAGTCAGAGCACCGTCAACTGGCAGAACTGCGCCGGAGATGTACTTCGCGCGATCGCTGGCGAGAAACAGCGAGGCATTTGCTACGTCCCACGCCTCTCCCATATGTCCCATTGGGGTCTGCGCATCACGCTTGGCCCACATCGCCTCGACGTCTCCGTCCGAGTAAGCGTCGGCGATACCGGCTGAGCGAGCGACCATGGGTGTCTTGATGAGCCCGGGCTGCACGACGTTGACTCTCACACCTCGTGTAGCGAACTCCACTGCGGTTGTTCGGGATAGATGCTCAAGACCCGCCTTCCCCGCGTAGTAGGCCGCATAGGGAACGCCGCTCCAGCCTGCTGCCGCGGCGGACGAAATGTTGATGATCGAGCCACCGCCGGCTGCCACCATGTGGGGGATCGCGTGCCGCATGGATAGAAAGGCGCCGGTCAAATTGAGTTCGAGACCTTTCGCCCAGTCGGCAACGGCGAGGTCAGTGACACCGCCCGCTGCAGCGATCCCCACGTTGTTGTGCAGGACGTCCACTCGGCCATGGGTCCGGACCGCGGTGTCGATCACCGACTTGACTTGCTGTTCGTCGGTTACGTCGAGGCGCACTGACTCTGCGCGGTGACCTTCGGCGCGGATCATCTCGGCTGTTCGTTCTGCTGACTCGGCTGATACGTCTGCGCACACAACATGCGCACCTTCGCGGGCGAAGGTGATCGCGGTAGCGCGACCCAGTCCCATACCGTCGCCGTCGGTGCCAGCGCCCACTACAAGTGCAATTTGATGCTCAAGCTCTCGCAAAGGTTTCCCTCT
Source organism: Dietzia sp. 111N12-1 (assembly GCF_001658045.1). Classification (NCBI taxonomy): domain Bacteria; kingdom Bacillati; phylum Actinomycetota; class Actinomycetes; order Mycobacteriales; family Dietziaceae; genus Dietzia; species Dietzia sp. 111N12-1. The sequence goes on from NZ_LSSV01000028.1 coordinate 25,023, forward strand.
CTATCCCTAGGTTCTAAATTCTCTGAGCGGTGTCTGTCCAGAATGCTTCTCGGACGTCCTTTTTGAGCACCTTCCCGTTCGCGCTGCGCGGCAGATGATCCACGAAGACGAAATCTTTCGGGGCGCGGACTGGGCCCAGTTTTGTGCGGCAGAGCTCGCGCAGTTCTGCTGAGGTGACGTCGTATCCTGGCTTAAGCTCAACGACTGCGGTTACTCTCTCGCCCCAATCGGGGTCGGGGGCGCCCACCACCGCGCAGTCCGACACGGACGGATGCCCCCAAACGACCTGCTCGACCTCTCCTGGATAGACATTGAAGCCGCCACTGATGATGAGGTCTTTTTTGCGATCGGTGAGATAGAGGTATCCCTGATCGTCGATATGCCCTAAGTCGCCGGTGTGTAGCCAGCCGTCGACGATTGTCTCTGCTGTCTTGTCGGGGTCCTTGAAATAGCCCTTCATGAGCAGATCGCCCGATACGCAGATTTCGCCTGTTTCCCCTGGCTTCAGCGTCGCCCCACTTGCTGGATCCTTGATCTGGACTTGGACGAGGGGGTACGGGCGACCGCACGACGCGAGCCTGGCATCGGTAGCCGGCTGATCTCCATCCATGTGTTCTATCGGGCGCAGGAACGAGATGGCTGCCGGGGCTTCCATCTGTCCATAGCACTCGATAAACACCGGGCCCAATCGGTCGATCCCCTCTTTGAGTTTCTCCACCGACATGGGCGCGGCAGCGTACATCAGATAGCGCAGCGAGGAGGTATCGAAGTGTTTCTGGGCGAGCACCTCGAGCAGGCGATAAACCACGGTGGGCGGCAGGAATAGCTCAGTGATCCGGTCATCCTGGATCGCCGGCAGAATGACGTCAGGCGTCGCTCGGTCTACAACGACCACGGTGCCACCACGGGCAGTGGTTTGCAGACTGAACATGCCGGCGGTGTGCGTCATAGGTGCTGCGGCGAGATTGATCGCCTCCCCCTCGCGCTCGTATTGCAGAGCCATCATCTGGTGGGCGACCATCACGCCGATGTTCCGGTTGGTGTTCATCACCCCCTTCGGCTCGCCAGTGGTCCCTCCTGTGGGAGAAAGCATCACCACAGCTTCGGGGTCATGGATGAGATCCGGGACGGAGTCCGGGGCGTCTGCGGTCCACGCATCCAAGTCGGGATCCGTGGCGCCGGGCCCCAACCCGATCATCCGCGGAGCGACGCAGCCGCTGATCTCCTTGATCTCATCGACCATGCCTGCCAGCTGGGGATGGTAGATGAGGACATCCACGCCGAAACGCGTAATCAGTGCGGCGTTCTCCGCGGGAGGGTTCCCGGGATTTAAGGGGACCCAGGGGCAGTCCGCTCGCCACGTACCAAGCACGCAGATCCACGCCTTAGGCGAGTTGGGCGAAAGAATCGCCACCGTGGTCTTACCCTCACCGGGCTCAGCGAGCAGCCTGTTGGCGATACGGCAGGAGAGTCGGCCCGCATCCTCATAGGTCCACACTTCGTCTGCGCTGCGGTAGGCGACCTTCGAAGGACTAATTGACCAGCCGCGGTCGAAGAAGTCGATTGCCGCCATCGCTACTGAGCTCCCTTGAGGATCGTGATTGCCGTGACTGCTTCCTCGCCACGATGGAAACCCCCGCCGTTCTCAGCCAAGGCAATGCGGGCTCCGGCCACCTGGCGGGGCCCGCACTCACCGCGCAGTTGCTGGGTGAGTTCAAAGATCTGAGCCAGGCCGCTGGCCCCAATGGGATGGCCCTTGGATTCCAGTCCACCGGATGGATTGACCGGTATTCGTCCTCCGAGGGTGGTCTCCCCGTTGGCTGCTGCCGCCCCGCCTTCACCCGGTGCTACCAGCCCGAGCATCTCGGTCTGGAGGATCTCTGCAAAGGCGGTAGCGTCGTGCACCTCCGCGACGTCCACCTGGTCGGGAGTGATCCTTGCACGCTTGTAGGCAAGATCCGCGATGCCCTGGCTGAGATGGCCGTCGAATGTGGTGATGTCACGGTCTGAACCGGTGCCCACAACTGAGGCCAACACCTGAACCGGCCGTGCGTCGGACAGTTTCGACAGTCCTGCGTCGCTGCAGACAATGACCGCGGCGGCCCCATCGGTCACAGGAGCGCACATGGGCACGGTCAGAGGAAAGGACAGCGGTCGCGCTTGGAGCACCTCGTCCACGGTCAGAGCCTTGCGATAGTGAGCACGCTCATTTTCTATGGAATGAGCGTGGTTCTTAGCGGCAACGGCGGCGATTTGTTCTTGTGTGGTTCCGTGTTGGCGCATGTGACTACGCGCCATTGCGGCGTAGATGTCCATGAAAATGGAGCGCTTGCCGAGGTCGGGTTCGTCGATTTCCCCACCCAGCGCATCGAGGGTTGTCTGAAGAGCTTTGGGTCTGGCCACGTCGTAGCCCATGTCGAACACGGACATCGTGAGCTCGGGATCCCCGACATTCATCTTTTCAGCCCCTGCAGCGAGTACTACATCGGCTTCTCCAGCTTTGATGTACGCGGTGGCGAGAGCGAAGGCAGAGGCGCCTGTGGCGCAGGCGTTCTCGACGTTGAACACCGGAATCCGTTGAATTCCCAGTTCACGCAGGGCGATCTCGCCGGAGATCATGGCCTGGCCTTCGAGGGGGCCGTGGGTGGCGGTGCCGTAGAAGGCGGCATCGACTGCGCACGGGCCCAGCCCGGCGTCGTCGAGGGCGTCGGTGATGGCGCTGCCAGCGAGGTCGTGAACGCTCGAGTCAGTGTGCTTGCCGAAGGTGGTCATACCGATTCCGACTATCCAGACGTTATTGCTCATGGGGCCCTCCAGGGCATGTCGCTATGTGATGTCAAGACGGGGTGCCGATCGGTCACTGCAGTGGCTTGTGGGCAGTTTCGGGCAGCCGGAGGAACACGACCGTGCTGATGACAGCAACGACGGTGACGTACCAGCCGAACAGTTCGATCCGGTTGATATCGACCAGCCAAGTGGCGATGTACGGTCCGGTGCCACCAAAGAGAGCAACGGCTAGGGCATACGGGAACCCGATGCCCGAGCCCCTCAATCGAGCGGGGAAGAGCTCGGAGGCGATAGCCGACGAGATGCTGGACCACAAGGCGATGAACACTAGTCCGGTCATTTGGACGATCAGCAGGCTTGTGAAGCTTCCCGTCAGGCTGTTGAGCAGCGGCACGGTGCCGAAGACGAAGAATAGGCCGAACACGATGAGCAGGGGTTTGCGGCCGACCTTGTCAGACAACAGCCCAAACAATGGTTGGAGCACCAGGAACACGGCCAGAGAGATGGAGCCGGTGACCAGCCCGATCTTCACGTCGAGATCGACGGTGATGCTGGCGTACGTGGGCAGGAAAGAGCTCCAGATATAGAACACAAGTGCCGGGGCGGCAGTAAGGCCAAAGACCTGGAGCGCTTGTTTCGGGTGCTCGCGGAAGAAGTCAAACATCCCGACCTTCTTGCGGGTCTCTCCCGCTGGAGCTTCCTCCAACGTCTCGGAGGCGTGGCGCCGGATCAGGTAGCCACCGATCGTGGCAAGGGCTCCGGCGATAAACGGGAGTCGCCAGCCCCAGCTCTCCATGTCCTCGGTCGACAGAGTGTTGGCAAGGACTGCGGCGACCACGATCGCAGTGAGATTGGCGACGGTGGCAGCAATGTAGAAGAAGCTGGAAAAGAACCCACGCCGCCCCTGCGGTGCGGATTCGATAAGAAATGCCGATCCAGCAGCGTACTCACCGCCGGCCGAGGCGCCCTGCAGGAGTCGGGCAATGACCAGTATGGCCGGAGCGAGGACTCCCACCTGGGCATAAGTGGGCGCAAGGCCGATCATGAGGCTGCCCACACCCATTCCAATGATCGTTGCGCTGAGCGTTGCTTTTCGACCGAACCTGTCGGCCAGCATGCCGATCACCAGTCCGCCCATTGGGCGTGCAAAGAAGCCCACGGCGAAGATCGCCATCGCGCCAAGCAGAGGTACGAGGGTGTTGTCGGTCTCAGGGAAGAACTGCGGTGAAAAGTACACCACGAGCATCGCGTACACGTACCAGTCGAACCACTCCAGCGTGTGCCCCACCGAAGCAGCGAGAAGCTGCCTGAAGTGGAACCTTCTTGCGTCCGGCCCCTTGGCCGGAGATCCTGGATCGGTAGGTGGGTGCGCCTGCCGACCTTGAACAGTTGACACAGCGGCTCCAATCTCATAGGCAGACGGTCCCCGGAGGGAAAACGTCGCGGGATGCCACAAGTCTGAGACTCAAATCACACGAAAGCTACGTGTGCAGTACCAACCGCGCTCTACGGATCTCGTATCCAGCTACGAAAGCCTGGGCTTGCGGTAGAGTAGGAGCGCGAGCTCGACGATGGTATCCGTAGATTCCAACGAACAGCCCGTCACTTCCTCGAACCTGGACAGTCGGTACCGCAAGGTGTTGACGTGGATGTACAGCGATTCAGCTGCCTTAGGAATGCTGCGACCGTGAGCGAGGTAGGCCTCAAGGGCCTCGGGAATCAGCTCTTTGAGAGCTCCCGACACATCGAGGGGTTCGAGATACCGCTCTCGCAGAACTTCCAGGGTGGCTGGAATGCGGGATACGGCCATCCGCCACCCGAGTGAGTCAACAGTGACCACGCCGCTCTCGATAGTCCCCTCAGCGGCAGCAAGAACGTCCTCGGCCACAGTGAAAGACTTCATTGCCTCGCTTAGTGCGCGGGGAGGCCCTAATGCCAGCGTTCCGAGGGGAAAGTCGGTGGGTGCTTCGCGAAGAAGGCCGATGAGCCGGCCTTCGGACGGCAAGATCAACTCCTCGCGGTCACTGGCAAGTCGGCTGCGAATTGCTTCGAGTTCGTGCACTGGGTGTGCAGAGGTGCAAAAAGCTCGATAGGTCATGTCGCGGGGCAGGTGATACATGACTGCGCCCTGGTCGATCTGCGCAGCCGACAGGCTCCCAGTTAGAAGGTCGTGAAGCCACGAGTCTCGCCGTCGCCGCTCGGCGAGGGCCACCTCGAGACCATGGGTGCGATAGGCAACTGCCGCTCGTGCAGAGAATGCATCGCTCAGCTTCCACAACAGACCAGTCATCCACACGATGTCCCGCTCTGGAAGGCCGCACTCCTCAGCGAGCACAACAGCCCTATCGAGGATCCCCGTCATGGAGACGCGAAACCCTGCCAAGATATCTTCGATCGGCAACCCGGCCTGAAGTCTCTGCAAGGTAGCCGTTTCGGCCTCCCATATATCGCCAGGCGAGGGGACCTCGCGTTTGCGTAGCGTCTGCACGGACAGCCGAAGATTTCGTCGAACGCTGTCCTCAAGTTCGGTATCGGCGGTGGCCCGATAAGATTCGAGCTCTTGCCGAACCCTCTCGATGGTAGGGCCGATCATCGTCTCGTCGAGCTCAAGCGAACGAATAAAGGCACCTATACGTTCCGGGTCGGTAGCTCCCACCATGGCGAGACTACTGGCCGGTCGTTACTGACGTCGATAACGACTGGGCAGGTGTTTCTCCAGGATGGAGCCCTCGTCTGTCGTGGGGCTTGGATGAGAGCCGACTGTTCGGGTTGAGAGTGCTGGTCAGAGGCAGGGCGAAGGGACGGAGTGATGATTTATGCAGGATGAACGGTTAGGCCAGCTGTACCCCGGCGTCCGTGCCGAACCCGAGTGGTCAGGTCGTCCGAGGCGGTCTGCCCCTTGGGGGGGCTGTATCTCGAATTGCGCCCGAGGGGACCGCTGGAGGCTCGGCGAATGATTCATCCGACGCAATACGCAGACTACTAGTTTACATAATATAAGTTATCGGCGTTCACATAGGGGCAGGTGGAAGACCTATTGGGGCCACGGTGTGCTCCAGCTGTGTTTACGGGTGGTCCTGGTCGTCCTCGGTGATCTGGTCCAGGGCTGCGGTGAGGTCGTCCTCGCTGGGGAGTGCTTCCTGCTCTGCGGCGGGCAGGCTCGCGTAGCTGAAGGTCGAGACGGCCAGCGGTGCACCGGCCTGGTTCAGCGCGTAACGGACGACGCGATCGTTGCGGCTGCCGCAGACCAGGATTCCGACAGTCGGGGCATGCGCGGCGCGGCGCAGGCGATCCTCGACGAGAGCGACGTAGAACTGCAGCTGCCCGGCGTGTTCTGGCTTGAACTTTCCGGTCTTGAGCTCGATGACGACGTACCGCAATTGCTCGACGTGGAAGAACAGCAGGTCGGCATAGAAGTCCTCGCCCCCGACGTCGAAGTGCACTTGCCTTCCCACGAAGGCGAATCCCGGCCCGAGCTCGCGCAGCGTATCGACGATCCGGTCGGTCAGGGACTCCTCGAGTTCCCGTTCGGCGACCTCGCCGGACAGATCCAGAAAATCAAGGATCAGCGGGTCCTTGGCGATCTGCTGGGCCAGCTCGGAATCGTGCGCAACAAGCTGTTGCGCAAAGTTCGACGGAGCCGCCCCGGTGCGTTCGAGGGCGCTGCTGGCGATCATGTTGGCCAGCACGTTGCGCGACCAGCCGTGCTCGACGGCCGCGGCGGCGTACTTGTCCCGATCGTCCTGGGCGCTGAGCTTGTCCAGCAGGACAGTCACGTGCCCCCAGGGCAAGTACGCAACAGGGTGTTGCGTGATTGGCCCGGCGGGCCAGGCGCCGGCGAAGGTCGCCATGTACTGCAGGTTCCGGGCAGAAAAGCCCTTCATCTGGGGGAACTCGGCCCGAAGATCCTCGGCGAGCCTGCGAATCACACCGCTGCCCCACCCGTGCCGGGCACTCTCCTTGCGCACAGCCTGCCCGAGGGACCAGTACAACTCGATCAGCTGGGTGTTGACCCGTCGCTGCGCCGTGACCTGTGCTCGTCGGACCCTGTCCTTGAGATCCTCGACGAGGCGCCCATAGTTGGGTGGCAGGTCCAGGTCCCGGGAGTTCACCCGCCCATCCTGACAGGCCCAGCCCTGAGACCCAGCAAGCTGGTCGGTAAGAGGCTGACGATGGAAGGGATGGCCCGGTCGCAGTGGCCGGGACACCCCTGATCTCAATCATTGCCAGCTGGAAGAGCCTTCACCGTCTCGCTCAGGACCCAGCCGAGGCCGCCGCCGATGAGGCCGGCACCGATGGCACCTCCGGCCACTATCGGCAGGGTCGCCGACGACGCCAGAACAGCGACTCCGGACAGTCCCAGGCCGGTCACGCCGGACGCGATGCCGACGAACTGCCCCGGCAGGCCAATGTGATGTCCGCGAGCGGCAAGCGTAGCGACCACCACGGTCACCGTGATCGCGCAGTGCGCGTACACGCTCAGCGTGAGCTCGGCAATTGTTGGATCCACGATCTTCTCCCCGTTCAGTAGTTGGCACGTGGGATTGTCCACACGACTCGTGACGCCCCGTTTTGTTCGCCGCCAGACGCCTGGCGTCTAAGTAGCGGTCAGCGCTTGATCCTCGACATGGGTGCGGGCGTCCTCTAGAATGGGTAACGATGGAAACAGGAACTGTTACTTGTTACCTGTTACCCAATACTGAATGTGGAGAGGCTGCCATGTCGTCGTCGGAGAAGATCGCGCACGCGTACGGCGTGCTCGTCGCGCGTGGGGACAAGGTCACCGTGCGGGCGGTGCAGAAACAGGCGGGGGTACGCATCGGCGAGGTGGCGGCGTGGATGCGCGAGCACGCCGCGGGCGCAGCGGGAGACGTGCCGGAGGCCCCGGACTTGTCTGAGCCGATGTCGGCGATGGTGGCGTCGGTGTGGGCGGCGGCGTGGAAGCGGGCGGCGGAGCAGGCGGATGAGGCCACCGCGGTGGCGCTGGATGCGGCGCGCGCGGGCGAGGCCGACGCTCTCGCGGCGGCGGAGACGGCTACGGCGCAGCGAGCAGACGCCGACGCGGCCAGGGATGAGGCGGTCCGGGACGCCGAGCAGTTGCGCGCCGAGCTGGCCCATGTTCGCCAACAGCTGGATGAGGTGCAGCGTGAGGCAGAGCAGGCGCGCGTCCAGGCCGAGGAGGCCGACCGCGCCCGGGTGCGGGCCGAGGCCACGTCGGACACCTTGCGTGAACTGTTGGATGCGTTTCGTTCCTCCGGACAGGCCGACGATGACACGTAGCGATCCGCTCCGTGGTGGCCTTTTCGTGTCGGACCGGGTGAGCACACTGTCAGAGCAGGACAGGCAATGAGTAACCGGCTCGGAGCTTCGCTAGGTGAGTTCGGGCCATGACAGCCGGAACACCAACCCGGGAGGACGTCATGTGGGATCTACAGACCGCAATACAGGCCGGGGCGGTGGTCGCTGTGGCATCACTTCTGATGCCGCCGCTGGCACGCGGCATCGGGGGCATCTGTGCGGTGATCGGGTTCTGTGGGGTGGTGCAGTCGAGCTCCTGGGCGCCGACGGTGATGGCGTTGGGTCTGGTGGCGTGGTTCGTCGGGCACTGGTCGTTCGCGGTCCGTCACGATGTGGTCTACCGAACTAACCTCGGGCGCATCGTTATCGACAAGACGCCGCTGAAATGGACGATTCCGCGCTACTGGCAGTTGCGTGCGCAAGCGAGGAACCAGGGGGTCCAGTGACTGCGAATCTTCCGCTGTGCTGCCTGATAAAACTCGCGCAGAGTGTCGGATTTCGACTCTCGCAAGTCCAGTCTGGGGGCCGGGCGCAGTTGTACGTCTGGTGCACCACGAAATCTAACGGTGCGCCTGGCGATGTTGTCTACATCGGTAAGTCGGAATCTACGGACCGAGTCTCCAATGAGACACGGTGGTCGGCTCTTGACCCGCACTCTGCGGAAGAGGTCTACGGAGGGTTCGCGAACATCGCCCGTCGCAATCGGGCAGTGTCGATCCCGATCGCCGTTGAACCTGTGCCAGGACGAAAGGACGGCTTCGATCCGGCGACGTTGCTGGAGACGATCAACGGGTTAGAAGGCGCGTACTACGACCGCCTACGCGAGCGGGCACGAAGTGAAGACGAGTGGACCATCCCGGACATCGAGACGGTCTTGATCCGGTTGGCAGTCAGGTGCGGCGTCCCCATCGCCAACTCCGCCGGCACCGGACTGTGGATCAACTGGATTGGCGATCTACGAGATGCAATGGCAGTGGTTGCCACGGATGCCGTAAGGGCAGCCGAATGGCCCATGCAGTTGGACTGCCACGGATGCAGCGGTGAGGTTTAGAACGCGCGCGTCGAGTGGCGAACCGCTGACACATCCCGAATCCCCAGAAGCGTGAAGGCCCCCGCCACATGGCGGGGGCCTTCGCTTGCGTTGACTGTAGCTGGTTTCAGAACAGTGGTGGCTCGTCTAGTGGTGAGGTGTTGCCGCAGGCGCGGGCGTAAGCGTACGGGTTCCAGCCGCCGGTGACCGCGTCGCGGACGGCGAGGGAGCGGGCGTGCCGGTCGTGGCGTTCGGTGGTGTTGCGGATGATGCCGGTGCGTCCGCAGGCGACCGCGTAGAGCAGGTTCGCCGATTGGGTTGAGGCGATGAGATGGTCCGGGTCTACGCGCACGCACAAGGGTTCGTTGCAGCGGTGCTCACCGATCGCCTCGGCGGTCAGTTGGCCGGCGACTAGGAGGGCGAAGCGGTGCGCGTACTCGGTTCTGCTGACGCCGCCTTGTCGCCAGGTGATCCGTCCGTACCCGTCGGAGATGGCGCCGGTCCAGATGTGGCATCCATTGCCCGGGGCGCGCACGACACGGGACTCAAACGCGGCGATCGCTGCTTCGGTCGGAGGCAGTGATGAGTCGTACGGCCTGGACCGCCTCGCGGCAGGCCGGGGCCGGGGACGGGCGTCCATTCCCGGCAGCGGGATGTCCTCGAACCATCCGCCGGAGACGGGCTCAGTGCTGTTGGTCACCGTTGGTGTCCGCCGAGGTCTGATCCGCCGCTGGCGTGTCACCGCTGTCGGCATCGTTGACCGTGTCGTCGGTGTCGGTGGTGTTGTCCTTGGCGGCGCGGATCGCCGCCCCGACCTCGCGGGCGGACAGGCCGGTCATCTCCGCCAGATCGGCCTGCACCACGCCCAGGTCCCGAAGCTCGACCAGCGCCTGACCGAGGGCGATCTGCGCGTCATCGCGGGCATCGATCGCCGAGAACACCGCGACCAACTTGGCCTCACGCTTGCGTGCCCGCTCCAGCTCGTCGGCCATCGCCTGACGAGCCCTGGCCCGCGCGGTCTGTGAACGTGAATCAGTCTTGGTAGCCGCCATGTAATCGACCCTATTGCCCCACCCATCGTGCCGCAATGCCCAACCACCATGCCGCCGTCATCGTCGCGCCGTCCTGGTCCCCGATCGCCGCACCACATCTAGCACCGGCCGTGCTTAATCATCCTCGCTGTCGCTCGCTTAGACAGTCTCACACAGTATGCACTTCTAGTGAGAGACGGGTAACACCTGGTCACAGGCCTGCGGCGCTCGGCGCGTAGACGCGCCCAGTTGGGGCGCATACGCTGGCAGGTGTGATGACCCTCCGAGCAGTACACGCGGGCACTGGATACCAGTACCTGCTGCGCTCGGTGGCCACCCACGACGCCGACCCGCAGGGGAAGTCTTTGTCGGACTACTACGCCGCCAAGGGCACCCCACCCGGGCGGTGGATCGGCTCAGGACTAGACGGTCTGAGATCGGAATCAGCCACCGCAGGGGCAGTCGTCACCGAAGCTCAGATGGCTGCCCTATACGGCGAGGGTCTGCACCCGGACACCGACGAAAAGATGCTCACCGGGACCGCGTTGAAGCATTGCAAACTCGGCCGATCATTCCCCCTCTATACCGGCGGCGTCGATGTCCTAGACGCAATCGCCGCGGCCGAGCGGGACTTCCTCAGGACTGAGAATCGCCGCCCGACCACGCTCGAGCGGAGCGAGATCGCCGAGCAGATCGGCAGGCCGTTCTACACCGAGAAGTTCGGATACGAACACGCTTCCGGCAAGGACGTCATCGCCTGGGTCAACCGCGAACGAGACCAGGTCAAGCAAGCGGTGGCGGGCTTCGATTTCACGTTCTCTCCGGTGAAAAGTGTCAGCGTTCTGTGGGCGCTGGCCGACGAGCAAACGTCGGCGAAGATCGCCGCGTTGCACCACGAGGCCGTCGCCGAAGCGCTGGCTTGGGCCGAGGACAATGCCGTCTACACACGGGTCGGCAAGCAGGGCATCGAGCAGGTCAAGACTCGCGGAGTTATCGCCTCCGAGTTCACTCACTTCGATACCCGTGGTGGGGACCCGGACCTGCACTCGCACGTTCTGTTGGCCAACAAAGTGCAAGGCCCGGACGGGCGCTGGCTATCACTGGATGGACGTGCGATTTTCCAGATGCACCAAGCGATCTCGGCGCGGTATGACGCGATCCTGCACGACAAAATGACCCGCCGTATGGGCGTGGAGTTCACCGCCCATCACCCTCAGCCCGGGAAGGCCCCGATCTGGGAGATTGCCGGAATCGACCGCAGATTGATCGCGATGTTCTCCTCCCGGCGCACGCTGGCCCGCCCCGTCTACGAGCAGCTCGTGGCCGAGTACGTCGCCACCAATGGCCGGCAGCCCTCGCAGCGTGCCAGCTACGCCCTGTGGCAGAAAGCGATCCTCGACACCCGCGATGCCAAGAAGCCCGCGCAGTCGCTAGATGAGCACCGAGCAGCATGGAAAGCGGCTGCCGTCGACCGTGTTGGTGCCGAGGTGGTCGAGCAGCTCGTGGCCGCTTCTACCGCCGCTGACACCGAGGCGAGCCGCGAGAGGTTCGACCCGGAGCAGCACACCGAGAAGGTGGCCGAGCTCGCCATCGCCAGGGTCACCGACGCCCGCGCCCACTTCCGCGCCTCGCACCTGGACACCGCCATCTCGACCGCTCTCAAGGGCTACCGTTTTGCTTCTGAGGACGAGCTGGAAGCCGCGCACCAGGCGGTGATGGACCACGCCATGAACACCCTCGTCGTGCCGCTGACTCCCCCGGAACCACTGCTTCTTCCGCCTGCTCTGATGACCGAACGCGGTAGGGGAGTCGACCGGCACGCCAACTCCGAGAAGTACACCACCGACGCAGTTCTGCACGCCGAGACGGCGGTGCTGGAAGCGGCCCGAACCCCGGTCGCTGTCATCGCCACCGAGGCCGCAGTAGACAACGTCCTGGCCGCCCACGAGAAGCGCGAAGGGTGGTCGCTCAACCCCGGCCAGAAGGCCCTTGCCAAGCACTTGGTGGGCGTCGGGACACTGGTTGCGGCAGGGGTCGGTCCGGCCGGAACCGGCAAGACCGCATCCATGAAGGTCGTCGCCAAAACCTGGCAATCTACGGGCCGCAACATCATCGGCCTGGCCCCCTCAGCTGCGGCGGCGAGTGTGCTGGCCGAGGACATTGACGCCCCCGCACACACCATCGACCTGTTGACCTTCACCTGGCGCGGGCTCAACCCCAACGCCCCCGGCAAGACGCTGTCGGCCCTGCCCGTGGACATCAAACCCGGCGACATGCTGCTGGTCGATGAAGCCGGAATGGCCAGCACCGAAAACCTCGCCGCGCTGACCGAGATCGCCCACCAATCCGGGGCGGTTCTGCGCCTGATTGGCGACCCCTACCAGCTGTCCGCTGTGACCTCTGGTGGCCTGTTCGCCGACGTTGCCCGGACCCCCGGCACGGTCGAACTGGAGCAGGTGATGCGCATGGGCGCAGACACCGAGCAGGCCGAAGCAACGCTGGGACTGCGGCTGGGAGAGACTGCGGCTCTGGATCTGTATGACGGTCGCGGATGGGTGACCGGGGGCCACCGGGAGTCCATGCTCACCGACGCCGTCCAGGCCTACCTCACCGACCTCGATTCCGGGCGAAGCTCACTGATCATCGCCTCCCGAAATGAGGACGTCGACACCCTCAACGAAGTTATCCGGGCAGGCAGGATCGCAGAAGGCATTGTCGATGACACCCACACCAGAGGCGTGTCCCGCGGGGACACCGTCGGTGTTGGAGACATCGTGATTGCCCGCCAGAACCAGAAGCTGTTCACCGAAGACAGTAAGTACCTCGGGCGGGTGATCAACGGGCAGCTGTTCACCGTCACCGGACTGGCCGAAGACGGCTCCCTGATGGTCAAAGACCAGAACACCGGGTCCGACATGCTCATCCCGGCCGACTACGCGGGAAAGAACATCCACCTCGGGTATGCGGCCACCATCCACCGCTGTCAAGGCGCGACCGTGGACACCACCCACGCCGTCATCGACACCAGCGTGGACCGTGCCGGACTGTACGTGGCCATGACCCGAGGAAAGAAGGAAAACCGCGTCTACGCGGTGTGTGAACCCGACCTCGATGTGGCCGCTGAGGACGGTCACATGCACTCGGCCGGCGATCGCGAAGCACCCACCGCCTCCGAGGTTCTGCACACCGTTCTGGCCCGCGACACCCGCCAGATTTCAGCGATCCAGACCCTGCGCACCGAGTACGACCAAGCCACCGACCCCGACCGTGTGGAAGCGCTCTACCGCCACGGGGCCGAGCTCGCCGCCAAGGCCTTCACCGCCCAAACGCTGCCCGACTACCTCGACGCCCTGCCCCGCGCCTTCTCCCCCACCGACGAGCTCCAGGACGAGATCGCCCACGCCTGGACCGAAGCCGTCCTTGCCGGCCTGGACCCGCGCGAGCTATGGGCCGAAGCCACCAACAACCTCGAGGACGCGAAATCGCCCGCCGCAGTCATAGCCCACCGACTCCGTCACGTGACCCGAGAAGCCGGCAACGCCGACGAACTGCCCGCCGCGGCCCCCAACATCCTCGGCACCGACACCGAACTGACCAGGTGGCTCACCGACACCCGAGCCACACTGACCGACCCGCCAACAGAAGCACCGGACAGGAATCTGTTCGTGGAGTCCTACCTTGAGCACCGGGACGCCGAACACGACAACGACCCGGACGCAGATGCATCCGGGCCGTCGTGGAACTGGAGTTCCAGTATCGACTCATCCCCCGACATGTGGTGACAACCACTGCCCTGGGTTAGCCGTTGCCGGTCATGAGGTTGGTGACAGCGGCTGAACCGATCAGCGGCCGGCTCGGCTGTATGCGGTAGATGCGGGGACGTCGCGTGAGCCGAGGCGGTGGAGTAGGAAGCTGCTGAGGCGACGGGTGGAGGGTGCTTCGGTTGTGGCGCCCCAGGCAAGGGTGATGTCTCGGTGGTATCGGGACCCGGTCAGTGGCAGTTCGGACAGTCCCGGAGGTATCCGTTCGTCGTGAGGGAGCAGAGCGATCCCGAGGCCGCGGCTAACCAGTTCACGGATAGTGGCGAACTCGGTTACCTCGAATGCGATGTCAGGCGTGTAGCCCGCTTCTCGGCACCAGGTCTCGGTCAGTTGGCGGAGGTTGTAGCTGGGTGGGTTGGCGATGAACGTTTCGTTCTTCAGGTCTGCGAGCCGGACGTGTTTCAGCGCTGCGAGGGGGTGATCATCGGGGACCGCGACGTGGATCTGCTGGGTGCCGATGCGCACGTGCCTGAGCCGTTCGGGCGCGGGGATGACGACTGCCAGGTCGAGATCACCCGCGAGAAGATCCGCGCTCAGCGCCGATCCGTGTGCCTGCTTGAGGAGAACCTTGATGCCGGGATGGTGGTGCCGGAATTCGGCAAGTAGGTCGGGAACGCGTCCTGACCCCATTGTCAGAGGGAACCCGAACCGCACGGTCCCTTGATCGGGGTCGGCTTCTCCGGTCACGTCATCGATTGCCAGGTCCAGTTGGCGCAGTGGCTCACGCACTTGCTGTGCCAGTCGCTCGGCGGCCGCGGTGAGGCGGACGATCCTTCCGTCGTGGATGAGGAGCGGAACGTGCAGTTCCACTTCCAAGGCGTGAATGCGACGGCTCATTGATGACTGAGGGACGCCGAGTGCGGCGGCGGCCTGGGTCATGTGGCCGTTGCAGGCGGCCAGTTCCACCAGTGCCCGCAGCTGCGGAGCCAGCCGATTTGTCCATTGATCCATAATCGGATTGTAATGGCGCATTCATTCATTGGACGGAATGACCGTTTCGGGCGAATCTGGACGCACTGATCCTCTACTTCGGGAGCGTGTGTCACATGGGGAAAGTCTTGAACGCCGGGCCGGGCTCTTGCGAGGAGCTCGATGCCGACGTCGTCTTGATCGGCGGCGGCATTATGTCCGCAACACTGGGATCGATGTTGGCGGTTTTGCAGCCCGACTGGCGGATCATTGTGCTGGAGAGGGCAACTGGGTTGGCCACCGAGAGCAGCGGGCCCTGGAACAACGCTGGTACCGGACACTCCGGGTTCTGCGAACTCAACTACATGCCCGACCCCGCAGACGGCCGTAAGGCGTCGACGGTCGCGCAGCAATTCCACCTCAGCCGCCAGTGGTGGGCCCATCTAGTGCACAAGGGACTGTTGTCTCCAGACGCCTTCATACACGCCACCCCGCACATGGACGTCGTCTTCGGTCGCCGCGACATCGCCTACCTGCGGCAGCGGTTCGAGACATTGACGACCGATCCGCTGTTCGACGGGATGGCCTACACCGAGGATCCCGCCACTATCAGCGAGTGGGCTCCGTTGGTGATGGAGGGACGCACCGGTGACGAGCCAATGGCAGCCACTCGCCATCCTGGCGGAACCGACGTCGACTTCGGCGCGCTGACGGAAGGGTTGACACGTATCGTCACCGACGCCGGCGGGCAGATACTGCTCGAGCACGAGGTGCGCTCGCTGCGCCGGTCCCCGGATGGAGCCTGGGTTGTCGGCGGGCGCACTCGTGGCGGCAGGTTCGAAGTACGTGGGCGACGGGTGTTCGTCGGGGCAGGCGGAATGGCGCTGCGTCTGCTGCAGCGCGCTCGTCTTCCCGAGATTCGCGGGTACGCCGTGCTTCCCGTCGGGGCCGCCTTCTTCCGCTGCTCGGCACCGGACGTCGTCGCCCGCCACGAAGCCAAGGTCTACGGCCAAGCCGCGATCGGAGCGCCACCGATGTCCGTGCCCCATCTTGACCGGCGTTTCGTCGATGGGACCGGGCACCTGATGTTCGGGCCCTACGCGACCTTCAGCACCAAGCTGCTCAAGGAGGGTCGACTCACCGACTTCTTCACCACGTTGCGCTGGCACAACCTGCACGTCATCGCGGCAGCACTCATCCAGAACCTGTCATTGATGCGCTACCTTCTCGGCGAACTCGCTGCCCGGCCCCGAAAGAAGTTCGCCAAGCTGCAGCGCTTCTACCCGAGAGCAGACATCCGCCAATGGGAACTCATACCCGCCGGGCAGCGCGCGCAACTGGTCACACCCGACCACCGCCGCATCGGAGTGCTTCAACAGGGAACCGAACTCGTTGTCGCCGACGACGGCACCATCGCGGGTCTCCTCGGCGCCTCCCCTGGGGCATCGACCGCAGTTCCGATCATGCTCGACCTGCTTCAACGGTGCTTCCCGGTCCAGTGGCAGGCATCCTGGAGCGCCGTTGTGAACGAGGCGGTCCCCGGGCATGAGCCTGACATGGACTGGGGCGCCCGCACCGTCACTGAGTCGGCCACGACAACTGCTTCCGCACTGCAACTCGAGACGAGGAACCACGGCCGATGACGCATTCCAACGCCCCGCCCACCATCGAAGGCCGCCACCTACGGCAAGGTCGAACGCTATAACCGGATCCTCGCCGAGGACTTCCTCTACGCCCGCGAATGGACGTCAGAAGCCCCCAGCGATCCGCGGCTCTCAAGGCCTGGAACATCACCTACAACTACCAGCGACCCGACTCCGGACCGGTGTCACCAACGTCATGGCCTCATCCAGTTAGCGCTGGATAGCCTCTACATTTCAGGCCCAACGCGAAAAGACTGGTTCGCCAAATTTGGCGGCGAGGCGAAGCCAGGACCGGGATCGTCGTTCCTTGCGTCAGTTCGGTGGCTCAGGTACGACTCGGTGAACTGGCTGGCGATGGCAGATGACCCAGAATCAGGTGCGGGAGCGTTCGTGGGAGACCAGGAGGCCGGCGGGGCAAGCGTGCCACTTTTGATCGCATCCCCAACAGGCTGCATCAGAGCGTAGCGATCGTCTCTCGTGGTGCCAGTAACCCGATTGAGCCGCTTTGCGATCACGCCAAGTGCACGCTCGCCAAGAAGATCAGGATCGTCGAGTCGGATGTGCTCAATCGGAACGTCGATCTTTATCTCGGAAGAGTGCAAGTACACGCTGAATACGCCGGAGTACATGGCATCATCCAGGGCTTTCCACTGATCGAACCCCATTTGATCGGGCTCGCCGTAGTTGTTGAGGTCCACTGCGATCTCACTGACCGCGGACCGGTACTCGAGCCCCCTGGCGACGGCTTCGGGAGTCCTGGTGTCGAGCAGGCCCATCAAGCGGTCCTGCCTGACACTCATGAACGAGTAGTGGAACCGTGTGTCGCGGAAGAGGACACCCCAGGGGTCCTCGGGGTCGTGCGGCATGACCGTCAACGGGGAGTCGGCCGCCGCCAGGGCATCGGCGAGGTAGGTCCTCATCTGGTCGTTGCCAAACGCCTGTGCGCTCATAGCTCTTCGACCTCCGGGGCTGTATCGACGGACACCGCAGCGCTGTCGAAGGTGGCAGCGGCGGGCTGAGCTTCCTGATCGGACTGGGCGATGAGCTGGGACGGTGTCTGCGTTCCTACGCCGGTGTCGATGACGTCCGCGACTGCCGGCGAGCCGCCGACGGCGGCCACCTCGGTGTGCAGCAGCTCCTCGGTGAGGCCGACCCTGCGCTCGCCTGCGAGGTCGGCGGTATCGGCCGCCGAGAGGCCGGGGGTGTCGGTGATCGCCGCATCGAACACGCCGGCCAGCTCGTACTCGGTGATCTCCAGGGTCACCGCTGCGATCACCGCCAGGGTCCAGAAGTCCGGGTCCGGTCCTGAGCGCTCGCGTGCGCGGCGAACGGCCTCATCGCGCTCTTGCTCGGCCTGGGTCCGATCGAGCTCTGCCTGCCGGCGCGCTTCCTCCGCTGCCTTCACCAGCCGCCTTCGCTCCAGCTCGGCGGCGATCACTTCTCGCCGCGCCTGAGCGACCTCTTCGGATACGCCGGCATCTGCGCGAGCGGTCTCCACAACGAGCGATCCGACCGAGTGTTGGCGGGCGGAGTGCTCGCCGAGCGAGCGAGTCCGCGGCGGGTACGGATTAGCTGCTGCGCCCACGCGGGCGTGACGGATCAGATCGGCGACCACCGGGTCGCTGGGATGCGAGCTCATAGCGTGCCTTCCTCAATGGGGTCCGATTTCAAGGGCTTGCCCGGTTGGTGACCGGACGTGCAGGCGACCATTGGCGAGCGCTCTCCCGTCAGGAGTGGCATGTGGTGGTCGCCGATCGTGCGGAGGAACACCTCATCGCAGGTGGCCGGGTCCCGGCGGGCCAGTGACTCGTACGCGAGCCACATCGAACGGATGCGGAATCGGACAGAGCGGTGCGCCCACCAGCGCGAGCACCACTTCTGGCTCATGCCCGTCGACTCGTAGGCCAGTCGCAGGTAGTCGTCGAAGAAGGCGAACTCGTCGGTGAACCGCAGGATGGGCGGCACGCCGAGCTCAGTCTCGGCGAACCGCTGGACCTCCCTCTCCACGGTGCGGGCAAGGTGGTCGGTGAGGCCGGGTGTTGCCAGAACATCCTCTACAGCAGCAGGTAGCGACTCTTTGGCCACCGCCGCGAGGGTCTCACCGAACGCCTCGACGATCTTCTTGTCGAACAGGTGGCTCACGCTGCGGCCTCTTCGGTCTTCTCGGGGGCGGAGGGAAGGTCCTGGTGGTCCCACCGGACCATCCGGGCCAGGATGGGGCGCCGGCCGGTGGCCAGGACGATCATCCGCCCGAACGGTAGAGCGGCCAGCTCGGCGGCGGTGATGGTCTGCTTCTCGACCGTCTGGGTCGACACGGACCGTCCGCGATCGCTGCCGCCGCTGGAGATGGAGCGTTGCTGTTCGGTGTGGGTGCCGATGAGATGGGCCAGCTCGTCGAGGAATCGGTAGTCCTTGTGGCCGGGGCCGATGACGACGATCGCGGCGGCAGACCACAGCTTCTTCATGCCCTGCTCGCCCCACACTTCCACGCCCTGGGCGTAGGACTGGAGCACGGTCGAGCAGATGATGCCTCGGGAGCCGAAGGTCGAGTAGTAGTCGGGAAGCCTGGGCCACCGCACGATGTTGGCGATCTCGTCCAGGGCGGCGGTCACCGGCACCGGCAGGCGCGAACCGGGGCAGGTGTCGGCCCGGTCGACCAGGGCCTTGAACACCGCGACGGTCAGGATGGACGTCACCGGCCGGCCGATCGGGTTCTCCTCATCCGAGACCAGATACAGCGTGTCGGCCTCGGAGTTTGCGAAGGCGACCGGGTCGAAACGCTGGGCACCGGCCTGGGGGGTCAGCCACCGCACGATCTGCCTGCGTCCCAGGCAGGAGATCATGTTCTTGGCCGCGGAGAACACGTTGGAGCGGGTACGGGGCTCGGCGTTGTACTTGCTGGCCAGGTCCGCAGCCTGCGGCTTCCACTGACTGTCGGCCAGGATGTCGACCGGGGTGGCGTCCTCGAGATTGGAGACCCATCCGTAGACATCGGTGATGGGACGGTTCTTCATCGCCGCTGCCAGGAACAGCGAGGCGAGCAGGTCCACGGCCTGGGAGTAGAAGTACGCGTTGGGGTCGCTGCCGGCCTCCCCGCGGGCGGTGGCGGCGTTGAAGATCTCGGCGAGCTCCTCGGCGTTGCCGTCCCACCACTGGTCGCGGCGCACGAAGTCCAGCGGATCGAAGTACCACTTGGAGGTGTCCAGCCCGACCGCCTTGTCCTGCGGGTCGAGCACCCAGACACGGCCGAGGAGCTGACGGAACGGCATCGTGGCCTCGATGACGTCGCGCTTGCACGAGGTGGAGATGCAGATGCCCGGGGCGCGGCGGATCATCGGGATGATGCGGCTGGAGGTCTTGCCCTGGCGGGGACCCCACAGATCCAGATGCAGGTCTTCCCACCCGCCCCAGAGATCTTGGCCGGAAGCGACCTCCTTGCCGATGTACACCCCCGGGATCTGGGTGGTGTCGCCTCGCTCGCGGTTGGCGCGGACCACGCTCTTGGCCGACAGTGACTTCACGTCAGCGCGGCCCGCCAGGTGCTTGGTGATCCCATCGACGCGGGTCCTGCGGCCCTGCCGGCGCCCGACGAGCGCCGCCACCACGGCCACGATCACAACGGCGATCACCACCAGGGCCACGGCGACGACCGTGGCGCCGGTGGTCCACTGCACCTGCCCCTGGGCCAGGTCGATCACCGCCACCGCGGGGTTACCGGGAACCTGTTGACCGGTGGGGGCGATGGATTCGCCGAGGGCGATACTGCCCCACACCGCAATCACCGCGGCCGCCACCACGCCCATCATGACCAGCGCGATCGTGGGTCCGGGCTCGCGGGTCTGGGACGTTCGTGCCAGGTCTTTGCCTGCCATTGTTGCCTCCCTGGTGTGATGTGCGCGGTTACTCGCCCACAGATCGGTATTGGTAGCTGGCGACCTTCCACGTCTCGCCGGTGCGCTTGAGCTCGACGGTCGCGGTGATGCGCTCGAGCGGGGTCGTTGCTCCGTCGGGGTGCAGCACTTTCTGCTGCACCGTGACCAGGCGCCGAGCTTGGTTCGCGTCCTGCGGGACGGGGTCTTGATCTCCGGCCAGGCTTGCGGCGCCGATCACGCGGTCACCCGAGCGCGCCCATGCCGGCCACTGCCCAGGGGCAGGATCTGGGTCCGGGCGGGTGGTGGCCGCGTCCGCCATCTGGCCGGTGAGCTGGTCGGAGATCGCGTGCATCGCATCCCACGGGGACTGCTGCTGCGCGGGGGTCCACGTGTGAATCCCTGCCATCACCGCCACCGCCACTTCATCGGCGGTCGTGATCGGGTCGATGTGTACGTGCGCATCGGTTCCCGGTTCATCATCGCGTCCAAGCGTCAGAGCCATCGCGACGGCGGCGACCACTACCGCCACCACCGCCGCGGCGACCACGGCTACGCCTTTGGTGTTCATCGCTGTCTCCTACTCGTCGGCGGTGTTCATGCGGCGGCGAACCTTGCGGCCTCTTGCGGCACGATGACCACGTACTTTTGCGTCTCGGCATATGGAGGTACCCCGCCGAACTGCTGCACGGCGCCGGGTCCGGCGTTATAGCCGGCCAGCATCAACGCCTGCGGGTCGCCACTGAGCTCGCCCGAGGCGATGCCCTCTCGCTGGCCCTCGGCGATCTCGCACAGGTAGCGGGCGGCGGCCATCGTCGCGTCCGCCGGGTCCGACGGAGAGCCCGAGCCGGGAGGTCCGGCGATCTGGCCGTTGTCGTCGACCTTGGCGCCCTTGGCCGCCCATGTGCCGGGCATGAACTGCCCGTACCCTTGCGCTCCGGCCGTCGAGACCGCCGTGGCCTGGAAGCCGGCCGATTCGTGGTACAGCAGCCCGGCCAGCAGCGGAGAGTCGACCTCGCGGCAGACCTGGCCTCCCAGGTCGATCCACTTGCGCAGTTCGGCGGGGATCTCGCCCGCGTTCAGGCTGCGATGCCCGAAGTCCGGGGCGCAGTCGTCGCCCCCGGCGGCGCCGGTGGTCTCCGAGGAGTCGTCGGCACCGTCGGTGGGGGCGGCGCCGTAGCGCTGGTCCGGGGTGGGCTTTCCGCCGCCGGCGACGGTGACGTGCACGTGGTCGAAATGGTTCTGGGTCGGGTCGCCCCGGTCCTCCCTCTGGTTGGGCTGCCCGGTGGCGGGGATGTACTGCTGCCGCCAGATCAGGTACTCGATGTTGAAGAACTCGCGGTGCGTCAGCAGGTAGTTCGTGATGCGATTGCCCAGCTCGCGGCCCTCGCTCGAGGAGTAGTCCGGGATCATGATGTCCACGGCGCGGCCCGACGGGTGATCGGGGTAGGCATCAACAGGCCGCCACCCGCCGATGGTCTTCACGTCGGGAAAGCGCTGCGCCACGGCACGGGCCACCCGGATCGAGTCGACCTGCAAGTTCTCCTTGGAGGCGATCTTGTCCGAATCGGGCATCTCCCCACTCGAGGGCGGAGACGGCTGACGGGAGGTCGTTGACTCGTCGGGGGGCGGCTCACTGCCTCCCGAGCCCGGGTTCGCGGCCCGGTCGAGCCACGGCTGCGGATCGGTCTCGCTCCCACCGGTCAGGCGCCCGCCCTGCCACACCTCCAAATGCAGGTGGGCGCCGGTGGACTGGCCGTTGTTTCCGACCTCACCGATGTGCTGTCCTGCGGCAACGGTGTCGCCCACCTGCACGGCCACTCCGTCGTCCCACATATGGCCGTAGACGGTCGAGTAGGGCTGACCGTCGATGGTGTGGTCGATGACGATCCAGTTGCCGAACCCGCTCGCGGGGCCGGCGGCGGTCACCACGCCTGGGGCCATCGCGTACATGGGCGTGCCGTCGGCGGCGGCCAGGTCGATGCCTCGGTGGCCGGGCCGGTCTGCGCTCTTGTAGGTCGAGGACACGACGTAATCGCCTTCGGCGATCGGCAGGCTCAGCTCGCCGGCGGGCACTCCCCCGCCGCCGGTTATGGCCCCGTTCGGGCGGCACCGATCGTCGCTGCCGTCTCCGAGGATCACCACGACCACCAGCGACAGCACGATGATCCCGATGACGATGCCGACGACGAGCTTGGCCGACCGCATCCGTCTACAGCCCTAGCTGCGCTCGAAGGGCCGCGTTCTCGGCTTGCAGCGCCCGCAGGGTGGACGAGTTGTGGGCCTGCCACGTCCCCGCGGCGACCGACCAGCGGCGCACCGAGTCGCGGCTGATGCCGAACTCGCGGGCGACGACCTCGGCGGCGGCTGAGGTCGAGGGGAACTGGGGCTCGAGCTCTGCCAGCCGCGCGACCACCTGGTCGCGGAAATCGGCGTCGTACGCAGTTGAGCTCATGCCGACACCGCCTGCCCGGAGGGCACGCCATCGAGCAGCTCGCGAAAGCGCACGTTCGTGTCGTGGATGTTGGTCTCCCGCTCGGTCGCGGTCAGCAGAACCTGCACCGGGATCCCGGCGGTGCCGTCCTTGGACGACTTGAGCATGAACTTGCCTCGCCCCAGGGGTGGCTTCTTACGCTCGCGGGCTTCGGTGCGCTCGATCGGCGCGCCCTTGGACCAGGCGGTGATCATCGCTGCCTCAGCATCGGTGAACTGGAGAACGCCCTTGAGCCGCTCCAGCTCGCCGGCGGGAAGACCGCCGCAGATGACCATGCCGGCCCGCTCGATGAAGCCCATCGCGGTCTTGACGTCGACCTCGTTGGGCAGCGTCTCCAGGTCTCGGCCCGTGTGGGTGATCATCAGCAATCCGGTGCCGTCGGTGCGGTTCAGGCGCGTGAGCTCGTCGACGCGCTGCACCATCCCCGCCCCGGCGCCCAGGGTCGCCCACATCTCATCGAGAATCGCCAGGAAGTAGCGCTGCGGCGCCAGACCGCAGTCGGCCAGCACGTGCGCGGCCTCCATCGCTCCATAGGCATCGGACCAGCAGGCCAGGAGCACGCCCGCCTTGAGCGACTGGTCTCCTCGAGCGATCGCCGAGACGTCGATGCAGATCGCCGGGGCGTCGAGGTCGATCTTGGTGGTGGTGTGCTCGGCGAACACCTGGCCCATGACGCCGTCGGTCAGCGACTCCAGCGTCTGGACGAGGGTCCGGACCGTGCGCCGGTACTCCGTTTCGTCGGCGACGAACAGCGCTCGCCGCAGGTCGGCGTTTCCGGATCGGATGTAGTCGATCAGGTCTCGCAGTAGCGGCGGTGAGGCGAAGGAGAACCTGCCGCCCTGGCGCATCTCCCGCAACGAGGTGGAGATGACCAGACCCTCGAAGTCAGCCAGCGGCCGACCGCGGATCAGCTCGGCCAGTGCCACGACCATCGTGACCTGCCGCGAGTGCACTGACTCCTCGGTTTCGGTGATGGCCTCGGCAAGGCGTGTGCTGTCCTCGCCCCGGGCGCGGAGCTCGTCCAGATGGGCCTGCATCACCGGGATCGCCTCGCCCAGAGCGCCGGCGGCCAGCGGGTTCAGGTGCCCGTGCCCATGTCCGAGACGGATCACCTGCCCGCGCTTTCCGGCCGGGGTGACCATCGCATCGGTCACCGCCACGTACTCGCCTTTAATGTCCCCGGCCACGATCGGCACATGGCCCTGGGCGACCGCGCCGATGAACTGCTTGCGGATGATCGTGGACTTGCCCAGCCCGGGCAAGGAGAGCACGAACGCCGACGGGTTGCCGATGATGCCGGCCCGGAACCACGACAACACGTCGCCGGAAACGTCCTGGCCGGTCTGTGCGTGAACCCCCAGAGGGACGCCGACCGCCGGGGCGGTCGCCCCGACCACCCACGGGTTGAAACCACAGCCGTAGTTGGTGGAGGTCTGGGTGGCGGCCGGGGCGGAGACCACTGCCATCCGCCCCGAGAACGCGCCCTTGAAGCCGCGGCCGTCGAGGGAGGCGTAGCGATTAGTGAACCGGGGCTTTCCGTAGCGGAGCTGCGGTGCCTGGCGAGCGGTGCGCGCCTGCTCGGCCCGCTCGGGGTGCTCGTCGCACCACCGCTTGTACGCACGGCCGGTTCGTGTGTGCGGCCAGGGAGGGAGCTGATCGCCTGCGGTGATACGGGCGTGCAGCTCTTCCAGCTCTGCCGGCCCGACGGGGGTCTTGGTGCGCCTGGCCATCACTCCGCCTTCGCAAACGAGGAAATCGTGGACTTCTGATCGAGCAACACGCCCAGACCCAGCCCGGCGGCGAACGCCGCATCCTGCTGGCCGTTGGTAGCGTGCAGCCGAAGCTGAGACCGGTTGCCGAGCTGGCCGATGATCGCCGAGCCCTGGTCGAGCAGCTCAGGATCGCGCAGAGTGAGCGTCACCAGCAGCGAGTACTCGCCGAGCTGGCCGCCTCGGGCCAGCGCCTGCCGCGCGGCCTCGGTGCGCTCCAGGCGCAGGCCGGCAGAGGCCTTGCCGATCGAGCGGGTCTTGTTCGCAGCGTTGACCGCGTCGGTGTGCTCCTTCTCGACCTGCCTCACCCCGTCACCGGCGGCGATCGGGCGGTAGATCAGCGTCACGCGCTTGCGGGGAATGTCTGACTTCGGCTCCAACAGGGGCCGCAGGACGTGGTCCGGGAACGCGGCGGCCGGCGGGGCGGCCATCTCGAACGAGCGGGACACCCAGTCTTCGTGGCGGTAGTGATTCCACTTCGCCACAGCCTCGGCCGGGCCGGCGTCGTCCCAGTCCACTCCGAGCGGCTCGCCAGACAGGCGAGCGCTGTTGATGGTCTCCTCCAGGTCGGGGCGGTAGCAACGCAACGCCAGCCCGATCGCGTCCTCCGGGTTCATCGGTGTGGCAGACACTCCCGCGTACTCGAGCCGCTGGTACAGCCCGGGCAGCCGGAAACCCAGATCGGTGGCCATCGCCTCGGGGTCCTTGCGCTGCATCGCGGTGGCGGCCTTGAAGGTGACCGCGATCCACGACCGCGTGACGAGCTTGCCGCGAGCGAACTCCACCGCCGATTCCGCCTGGATGCGGCGGGCGATTTCCGGGGTGGACTCGCTGACCGAGTCCTTCACCGCGGCGATGAGATCCTGCCCGGTCGTCGGGTACGACTCGACGGTCACCGTGGCCGCCACGACGTCGTCGTTGAGCGACAGCTCGGCGAGCCAGGCGCCCCACTCGGCGGTCATGTCGTTGCGGTCGGCCACCGTCAGCGGCTCCTGGCCACGTGAGGCCGCGTCCAACAGGACGGTGTACTGGTTGAGCGCACGGTCGCGGATGAGCGCGAAATCGTTGCCGGCCACGTCGCGGCCGACGTGCAGCTCGGTCTTGGCCAGGGCTCCGGGCAGCCGGTATCGGCCTCCCGGTACCCGCGAGTTGGGCCCGGACCGGTACACCGTGGAACCAGCGGCCTGTGCCCGCCAGAATTGCCAACGCATTTGAGCCACCTCGTAGAGAGTTCGATTACCGATACGCAGCACTGCCGGGGCCAGGTACGCCACCGCCAACACCGCAATGAGCGCTCCCGCGCCTAGTCCGCCCTGCATCAGCACCAACATCGCCACGATGAAGGCGATCCCGGCGATGATCGTGGCCCGCAGCGGCAAGCCGAACATGCCGGTGCGCTGCGACTTCTCACCCAACGTGTAGAGCCGAAGGTCCGCCTGCTCACCTGATGCAGACACCAGCTATCTCCTTGCCGTCAGCGGTAGTGGTGGGGTGTCGGGTGAGCTGCCAGCGCACCGTCGATCATCTGCTCGGTCGTCTGTGTCGCTCGAGCCGTCGTCTGAGCTGCCGTCGCCACCGCGCCCACGCCAGCGGCGGCGAAGCCCGCTACGGTGCCTGCGCCGCGGGCCGCACTTGCCACTGCCCCGCCGACACCGCCCGACGAGCTGGTGCCCGTGCCTGGGGAGCTGGTGCCTCCGGCTGGTGTGCCGCCCCCCGAGGGTGCCGACGGAGTCGGTCCTGATGGGCTGGCCGCCGGCGGTGACGACGAGCCTGCCGAGGAGTGCGGGCCGAGATAGGCCGCGCCGTTCGCGGCACTCTGGTTTCCCGAGCCGGACGACGACGCTGCGCCGCCAAGGCTCTGCTGGGCGTTACCCAGCGCAGCCCCGGCGGCGCCGGCGACAGCGCCCGTGGCTCCGGCAGCGGCGGCGCCGATGCCTGCGGCGCTGCCACCGGCCACCGAGGCAGACACCGCCGGGGCGACGACGCGCATCAGCGCGGGCAGCACGAGACCGGCCGCGGCCAGCAGCAGCATCGCCGAGACCGCCTCCATGACCGAGGGCTGGTCAGTTCCCGAGCTGAGCCAGAACGCCACCAGGTACAGCAGTGTTGCCACCGGCTTGAACAGCAGCGCCGCGACGACGAACCCGATCATCGACTTGAAGGCCTGCTTGCCGGTGCTCAGCGCGAACGACGCTGCCGCCAACGGCAACAGTCCCACCACCACCACCAGCAGGCCCTCGCGGATCACCAGCGCCAGCATCTGCGCCAGGGCACCCAGCAGCGCGAACACCACCAGGATCAACACCGCGGCCGGCCCGAGTCCGGTCTCCTCGTCGATGAGCGCGACCGCGTTGATCCTGGCCTCTGGATCCCCGCCCAGACCGTCGGTGAGCCACTGCGTCGAGACCAGGTCGGTGGCCATGTGCAGCGACATGATCACCGCCGGCAGCGCGGCCCCGGCAAGGATGAAGTTGAAAACTAGCTGCCCGACGTCCTCGAACCCATCACCCAATCCGCGGTTCCGGGCGACCGCCATCCGTGCCCCCGCAATGATCAGCGACACCACGAACAGCAGTACCTGCGCCCACAGCGTCAGGTTGAATACGCCCGCCACTGACGACTCGAAGTCTGCTCCCGAGAAGGGTGACTCCTTAATCCACATCGTCATGATCAGCGACAACGCCTGAGCATTACCCTCCAGCAGGGACTTAACGAAGTCTCCGATCGGGTCGCCCCAGAAGCCGGACGTCACTGCCTCGATCGCATCGGTCGGATGAAGGGCTGCACCGGCGGTGTTGCATGCGCCAGAGACGACGCCGCGCGCGGGCGCGGTGAGCGTTTCACGCAGTCCGCCGGCCTGAGCCGACTCCCTCAGCCACTCATGGGCTCCGGTGCCGGCCAACAATCCGCCGTCGAACCCTTCACCGTCGAGATCGCCGTTGCGGCAGTCCTCGTAGAACGACTGAAACTCATTCTGATCCGTGTCCTGAGCAGCAGCCGGTGCCGCGAAGGCAACCGAGGCCAGGACCGCGGCCAGAAGCGCAATCGCGAGTTGCTTGAGGCGTGTCAGATCCACAGCACCCACGACCGATCCAGCTCCTCCACGGGCGGCAGCGAGCGCCCGGAGACGATCTCCCACTGCTCGCCAGTCCACGACAGGGACACGCGCATCATCGGGTGCTCTGTCGCGCTGACGTCGATGGTGTCGACCTGGCCGACAGCCTCAGACACCGACGGCATCGCCGCCTCAACCGTGCAGAAGTCGGGCGAGCAGTGACTGAAGCGGAACCACCGTGGCGCCTGAAACCCCTCGGCTGCCTGCATCGCCCGCCCCTGGGTGGCCGCGCCACGTGCGCGCAGCTCCTCGAGCAGCTCCGGATCTTCCGCGACCAGATCAGGCGCGTATCGCTGCATGAAGTCGGCGTAGACCGGCCCCATCTCCAGCCCCAGACCGATGTAGTTGGCCGTGAGCAGAGCCGCGCCAACGGGAGAACGGGCGTACCCGGTCATCACGCCTCGCTCCACCGCGGTCGGGCCATCCGAGGACGAGACCATTAACGTGGTCCCGCTCGGGACACGCTGAAGCGCGAGACCCGTCGGCGCCGCGACCGGCTCGGTCCCGCCGGGAAACGCGCCCGCCTGGCCGGTCTGTGCAACAGGCTCACCTTCGGGAGCGTCCACGACCGTCACTTGCCGGCCCACGAGGTCGCTGACCACCCGCCCTGGCTGCTCCGCAGGCGCCGGGCTCGCCGTCGCAGTGGGCGGGGCCGGCGCAGGTGCCGCCTGGCCGCTCTGCTCATCGCTTCCGCTCATGGCGATGACCAGGACCAGCACCATCAGAGCGACGATCAGCACCGCTGCGCCGCTGATCCATGCCTTCTTCGTCATTTGCTGTCCTCATCCCAGGTCGTGAAGCCGTCGAGTGCTTGAATCTCGGCCGCGTCGATGTCGTCCTGCTGTGTCGGAAGCACGAGCTTCCAGTCCGCCCCTGTCCACGCCAACTGCACCGGATAGGCCGCCAGCAGGGGCTCCTGTTCTCCCGGCGCCGGCGGGGTCGATGTAGCCAGCAAGACAATCGCCTTCTCGGGCGAATAGTCGGTGACCTTGAACGCGGTGAAGGTGGCGGCAACCGACGGATCGACTGCACCCGACACGCTCATCAGCACGCGGGCTTGCGCCCACTGATCCCGGCCGGGGCCGGGAGCGGTGACCGTGCGCACCACTTCGGGCCACGTGGAATCGGACGCCGTGGCCAAAGCCGCCTGCCCGTTCGCCGCCGCCAGAGCCGCGCCTTGCGGGGTATGGCTGTACCCCTGGGGCGGAGACGTTCGCGCCGGCCCGTCGGCGCGGGAGGTCGGCACCTTGAGCCCGGCTACGCTCCGCCACGTCAGATCGGCCGGGGCAGAAGCGGTGTCCACAACTGGCGGCTGCTCGACCTGCTCATCGTTTGAGCAGGCGGTGCTCGCCGTCAGCAGCAGCGTCACCGCTGCAGCGGTGAAAGCGCGTCGCATCTTGGACAACAGGAACTCCCTCTAGGTGAATACGTCGGCAATGTGCCCGGCGGAGGCCACGATCACGCAGCCGAGGATGACCTTGATCGTGATGGCCTGGATCGAAGGGCCGTACTGGTCGACTAGGCGGTTGTCGATCGTCAGCAGCGCCCCGATTGCCATTACTCCGGCGACTACGACGGCGGTGGCTCCCCATTTGACCCAGCCGACCGCCTGGGTGAATCGGGTCATCGCCTCGGCTGGAGGACCGACAGGGCTGGTCGGAGGCAGCACTACCGCCGGGTCCTGCGCCAGAACGGTCACCACGTCGGTGAGCACGGCGGTTAGGAGACCAGGGCGTTGACGATGGGGCCGGCCAGCATGATCAGCAGGCAACCGCCGATGATCCGTGCGACCGTGCTTTGGACCTCATCACCGTTGCCGGACCGGCGAGCCATGATGAAGTAGGCCCCGGCGGCCATCACGCCCATAACGCCGAGCGCGATGCAGCCCCACATGAAGTACGCCAGGGCGGTGTCGACCTTCTCGCCAGCACCGGGGATCTCCATCGGGGACAGGTTCTCTCCGACGGCGATGACCTGATCGGCCACCGGGGCGGCGGCGTGAATCGTCTCGACAATCATGGTGGTGCTCCTTGTGGTGAAGTGATGCGGTTGAAGATGGAGTTAGGGCTTGCCGGGGCGGTTTCGCCACTGCTCGCCTGCCGCGGCGAAGACCTCCGCGGCAGCGGTGGCGACCGATTCCGGGACCGCGTCGGTGGGCGCTAGCGGACGGGCGAACCGCTTAGCCGGTGGCGGGGTGTAGTCCGGGGTCCACTGCGCCAGTTCGGTTGGCTCCGAGGTCAGCAGCTCGGGAACCCAGTCGATGTGCCAGCTCGCCCCGGCAGCGGCGGCGACGAGCTCGCGTCGGCGGGACAGTGTCAGGTCCGGTTTGCCGGGGGCTGCGGCGACGGTGACCAGGCCCAGCAGCGAGCAGCCACCGACTTCTCCTGCTTGGTGCTGAAGGCACAGCCGGTGCGCTGCATTGAGGCCGACCGTGTGCATTCGTGCGACGACGACGACGAACGGCGCTTTCTCGGCGGACGGCCAGCCTCGCTGACTGTCTGCGGCCGGCGCCCACATGGATTCCAACGTCGACACCCCGGCACCGCCGTGGGCGCCGAGCAACCAGATCACCGGGGTCTGGCTGTCGGCGGGGCGCGGGACGGGTGTGTCCCACACCGGTGCGCGGTCCCCTTCGGCTGGCACAGCCAGCCACCCGGGCACAGCCTTAGATGATGGGCGTGGGAGTTTGTGGGCGCTGGTCATGCTCGCCTCCTTCGTCTTGTCCCTTGCGGGCGTCACGCGGTCACCGAGGCCAGGGCCTCGGAGAGTCCGGCGATGTCGGCGGTCTGCGACTTCGCCGGGAGCTTGGACAGCTGGTCGTCCCCGGCTCCCGACCGGATCAGGGCCATGCGGTCGGCATCCGTGGACTGGCTGATCTGACTGACCGGCTCCATCCCCCGGGCAACGGCGAGGTCGTTGGCCGCGGCCAGCGCCCACTGCTGGGTGATCGCCGCCGGGGACTGCCCTGATGCCGTAAATGGGGTGCGGTCGTACATGCCGTGGGCGTCGATCGCGTTCCAGGTCTGAGTCTGGGTCGCCAGGTCGACCAGGCCCGTCGTGTCGGACACCGTGTGCTCGATCTCGCCGATCACCCGCTGCAGACCGGAGTCCACGGTTGCGGGAGTAATGACCTCAGACGCCGCAACAGCGAGCTGGCCCACCAGCACCGCTGCCGCCGCTGCCGGGCTCGCTGCGCCGGCCACCGCGATCTGCGCGATGTTCTCCGGCGTCAGGGTCTTCTTCGCCACGGTGATCGACGCTCCGAGCGCCATCCCGGCCAGCTTGGTCCCGGCCTCCACCAGCAGTGCGGTCGGATCGGTCGGGTTCTGCACCTGGGTCGGATCGGAGTAGCGCGCCATCCGCGACAGCGTGGTGTTGCCCCGGCTGGCCGGGGCGATGGTGAACCCACTTCCGTCGGAGTACTCCACGTCTTCGGCGATGGTCTCTGCGGCCGTGAACAGCACCGACTGCCCCGCCACGGTGGCGACGTTGACCAGCGCACGGATCGGGTCTCCCCCGGTCTCGCTCTGTCCGGCGATGTTGGCTACGACCTGGAACAGATCGGAGTCGGGCGGGGTGTCGCACGCCAGGTCTCCGGGGACGCAGAACGAGGCGACTCGATCGGCCACCGCACCAAAATCCGGGGCCGACGTGTTCGGGGAGATTCCGCGCCCCTCCGGCCGCGGGGCACCTTCACCCACGTCGATCGCCGCCACCGCGGCGCCCTCCGTGCCCGGCACCGCCCCCGGAGTCGTCCGGGACGAGCCTTCCTGGAAGATCGGAGCGCCCTGAGCACGGGTGGGATCACTCATCAGCGCCGCACCGGCGAACTGCTCGGGAGTGACCGGCCCGGAGCCGGCGCCGATCTCTCGAGCCAGCGCCGAGGCGACCTGGGCGCCCTGGCTGTAGCCGGAGACGAAGATCTTGGTCTCCGGGCATCGCTCGACCGTCTCGGCGATGAGCTTTCGCCCGTTCTCTATGCCGACGGTGACGCTCTCGGCATAACTCGACTGGTCCTCTGAGGGGACGAAGCCTCCGAATGATGCCGGGTACGGCACATAGGTGCGGCTCATACGCGCCTGGCCATCGGCGTTAGCCGCTCTGACGGCGGGACTCACCACGCGAGCCATCCATCCCGTGTCCGCGTCGGTCTTGGAGTTTCTCGTTGACTCCGTCGTGCCGTTGATCGCCACGAGCTGCACCAGCGGGCACTCATCGCCCTCGGGCAACGCCACCTCGGAGGTCCCTCGAGACGAGGTCGGGACCGTAGCGGTTGAGGTCAAAGGTCGAGCCGTGGTGGCGGAGGGTGTAGCGCTAGCCGTGGTTTGCGCCTGGACCCCTCCCGCTTGGGCCACCACTGCCAACGATGATGCCGTGATGACAGCGCCGATCCTTGCCACGTTCCCCGGCTTCATTCGCTGGCTCCTTCAGAGTTCTCTTCGATCGAGACGATCCGGACCTCCCCGTTCTCACGGGTGGTCGTCACGCGCTGGTAGTAGGTCGTTTCGCTGCCGTCAGGAGCGGTCTCGGTCAGCTCGACCACGGCGTCGGCGCCGTCGCGCTCGATATGCAGGCAGTGCGTTGTTCCACGGGCCACTGAGTCGATGCCCTCCTGAAGAGCATCGAGATTGGTGATCTGGGAGTCCTTCGCCAACAGCGGCTTCATCTCGTCGACGTCTCTCGCGACGTAGTAGGCGTGTTGGAAGGCCAGTACGACACCGGCAACCGACTCTTGATCGCCTTTGCCGTTGCCCGAGACGGCGGTGGCCGACTCGGAGGTCTCACACTCCGACTCGGCCACCGCACCGCCCTCGTCTGCCGCCGCTGTCGGCGGAAGCTTCAACGTCGGAGATGCCGACGTCTCCGGGCCCGACAGCAGGGAGGACATCACCCAGGCGCCGGCGCCGATTACCACCAGCACTGCCGCGACGACACCTACGAACAGCAATCTGACGCGCCCCCGGTTGTCGGCCCGGCCTGGCGTGGTCTGGTCGGCAGCCGGGATCGGGTCGGGTAGGTCGAACCATTGCTCGTCAGTGGAGGAAGGGCCGGCGGGGACTGCCTCCAGATGACGGGCGTCCTCCCGATCGTCAGCAGAATCTGACGGCTCTACGCCTGAGAACCACTCGGGCTGATCGTCGTCTGCACTCACCACTAGCCCCTCTCTCCTGCTCGATGTCGGTCAGTTGAAGTGGACCGGCGGGACGCCCGGGATGTTCAGGTTGTTGATCGACCCGGCGGCCGCGTCCTTGGCCTGGTTGATGGAGTCGTTGATCCCGTTCTCCACGCCCAGCGCGGCGTGGGGGTTGCCGCCGATTGCGCCGGCGCCCGCGCCCAGGGCCGCGGATCCGCCCGCGGCCGAGCCGGTGCCGGCCAGGCCGGCGATCGCGGTACCAGCGGTGGCAATCGGACCGGCGGTGACCGCCGCGCCGACGATGGGCGCGGCGATTGGGCCGAGGCTGACCAGCGCTGCGATGATCGCGCCGGAGATGGCCGTAGCTGCTGCAAGCATTCTGTGTTCCTCTTTCGCTATTGAGTGAGTACTGACGAGCGGGCGCTCGTCAGCCGATGTGGAGCTGCTTCGGGGCGATCGGGGCTTGGGGCACGACTGGTGCGCGGCCGCCCAGGTCGATCGTGAGTCCCGGTGCGGGGGCCGGGGCCTGCTGGACCGGCGCAGGAGCGGGCGCCGGAGCTGGCGCTGGAGCGGGTGCCTGACGGACCGGTGCCGGGGCCTGCTGCACGGGTGC
Source organism: Dietzia sp. 111N12-1 (assembly GCF_001658045.1). Taxonomy (NCBI): domain Bacteria; kingdom Bacillati; phylum Actinomycetota; class Actinomycetes; order Mycobacteriales; family Dietziaceae; genus Dietzia; species Dietzia sp. 111N12-1. The sequence goes on from NZ_LSSV01000028.1 coordinate 58,536, forward strand.
CTGACGCACCGGTGCCGGGGCCTGCTGCACGGGCACCTGACGCACCGGAGCTGGAGCCTGCTGCACGGGCGCGACCGCCGGCGCCGGCGCCTCCGCCTGCTGGACTGCGGGAGCCTCCGGGGTGGCAGCCTCCGATGCTCGCTCTCGACGAGGGTCGGGATTGTCTTCCTTCTTCGCCTTCTTGACCTCGGTGGCGGCGGAAATGCCGGCTTGCTGCGCCACCGGCTTCGCCCGCGCTGCTGCGGGAGCGGGTGTCGCACGAGCCGTGGCCCGAGTGGTCGACGCCTGACCCTCCACGACCCCGGCTTGAGCCGTCGTCGCCTTCGCTGGCTTCTGAGCCTCGGTGACACCTGCCTGCGTGCCGGCCAGGGCGAGGGTGACGCCTCCGAACGCGACAATCGCTGCGGTGGTTCCGATGAGCGCTCCCCTGAGCGCGGTCCGAGAATGGTGCATGGTCTACCCCTGTCGCCGTTTTATAGTGACACCCTAACCCCTCCGGGGCGCATGTCAACGTCACTATAGGACGCAACCGTAAAGTCGTGGGGAAACATCAGGACGGCGACGGAGGAGTGCACATGGGAAGGGCCTCAGCCCATGCCTTCTCCCCCGAGGTTCTTGTCGATTTGCGTCGCAGTGCGGGTCTTTCGCAGGCTGCGCTGGGTGATGCACTGGGGGTGAGTTCGGGCTCAGTCCGTGCTTGGGAGCGGGGTCGGAAGATCCCTCAGGCGGATATGTTGGGCCGGTTGGCAGAACTGTTGAGTGCGGCGCTCTCGAGCACCGTTACCGTTGCCGACCTGGTCGACATTCCCGATACCGGCAGAACTCTCGCTGACTGGCGTGTGCTCCGAGCCTTGACCCAAGGTGAAGCCGCGCGACGCGCTGGCCTCTCCACCTCGCATTATGGGGCGATTGAGCGTGGAGACAGCCCCTTGGCGGCGCATAGTGTTCCCCATCTCGCTGATGCTCTGGGAATCACCCCGGACGAGGTCATCGCTGCCGCAGGCGAGCGCGGGTAGGGCGGTTAACTGCTTTTGGGCCTGTCCACAAAGAACTTGACAGGTGTCCGGCCTAGGCTTGTGGACATGACAGCTCGACTTGCCGACGCGGTACGGAAGAGGCGCGCCGAGCTCTCGCTCAACCTGATTCAAGTCCGGGACCGGGGCGGCCCGCGGGCGCCCATCATGGTGAGAATCGAACGCGGAGACACCGAGGTGATAACCCCCGAGATCCTCGACGCTCTTGACCGGTCGCTGGAGTGGACGATCGGTAGCGCTGCGAGCACTCTTGAAGGAGGCACTCCCACTCCCCGAGAGACGGCGGAAGTGCAGTTTGCACCGTCGGGGGTCACGATCTCCCACGGCGAGGTCGCTGCTCTCACCGCCGCCACATTCCGGTTACAGCAGCTTTCCAGTGACCGCGCCCAGGATTCCGACCTGGTCGAGGCTATCGAGGACCTCGCCCAGGCAGTGGCCCCGCTATATGGTCAGTTCATCACGGAGTTACTGGCCGCGAATACCCACGGACTTGGTAGCGATATTGTCGTTGACGCAGTAGCTCCGCTGCTGGCCGAGCGTGCGGACTCCGAACTCGACGAAGGCGCTGCGCTGCGTAGATGGCTGGCGATGCCGGACGCCAAACGTGATCGCGGGGAGGACGCATGACGCAAGCGGACCGACTTCAGCAACTCATGTGTGTATGGCGTGATCCCTCTGGCGGGATCCGCACCGTCGAGGAAATTGCTGCGCACACGCCGCCGACGGTTGGCGTTACTCCCGAGCTGTTGGGAGACGTTCTCGCGGGGAAGGCAGTGCTCACCGAAGCCCAATGCGAGGCTGTCGCTGCGTTCTACAAGGTCCCCGGTCGCTACCTCAGCGATGGGGACGAGAAAATTCATGAGCAGCTGGAGCTGCTCAGGCACCTGGTGAATGCAGGTGCAAGGTCAGTCCGACTGCGGGGCAAACCGGTCGACACCACGCGAAAAGCCCTTCTCGCTGCCGTGTCCCGCCGTGTGTCGTAGTTGCTTGGCTCGCTGCCACTGCACCGACAGCTCCCCCGCCTGGCCGACGGCGTCGACGGCAAGCAGACCCTCGTCACCGAGGTGGTCTGTTCGCCTGTCGCGCTGCATCCCCGCGTCCTGAATTGCGAGTGCGAGGACCAGTGCCGGAGGTTCGGCGCTCACTTTGCGAGCTGCGCGCATATGACGGTCGTTCACCAGGGGCGCCAGATGAGCAAGAGCGTCGACGCTCTCCACGATGGCTCGGAGGCGCTGCTCCTTGCCGCGCAGACTCCACGGATCACTGAGAGCCACCTCAGGGCACGCCGTTCTCAGGTCCAGCCACATAGCCGTCATCGGATCGACCCAGCTATCTTCCGCTCCACGGTTGGCCACCAGTGCCGAAATGACGGCACCAATTGTCAGAAGAACTGCGAAGACGACCCCATTTGGTACACCGCGGCCGTCTAGGAGACTGTGATCATCTCGAAGAGCGCTGAACCCCACGGCCACAAACACGGTGAAGTTGTCGATGACCAGGAAGGCGTAGACCAGCGTCACCACCGCGCCGACTAGCCGCGACCGGCTTAGTCCCCAGGAGCCGATGAGCTGTTTGACCAGCAGAAACAATCCGACCAACGTGGGAAGACAGAAGATGGCGAAGTACCACAACGCCCAGCCGCTTGGAGCAGACTCCATTTGGTCACCGGCGCGTGGGGCTACAGCGGCAGTGATGACCAGTAGCACCGTCAGCCCGCCGCTAATGGCGTAGAGGACAGGCACCAGCCGTGGGTGTTTGACGTCGCCCTGCGTGGCAAACCAGAGCAAGATCACGCCAGCCACCGCCACGAGGCACGCTCCATGAATTAGTGCGCGCAGGATCGCTGCCCCAAGGAGCGGCTCAACGACGTCGTAGATCAGGCCCACCTTCAATGTCAGGGCCACAGCCCCCGCGGCCAGTGATTCGGTTAGCCGCCGGGGAGCTCCACCGCTGCGTGCCGCGTACACCCGCCACAAGATCGCCGCCCAGGTGATCGCAAGTAGCGTGAAATCGAGCCAGGCTGGCAGCAGATTACGCATGGTTATCCACCCCAAAGGCGCGCCATAGCTCCCGCCCACCAGACGTTTCCTGGGCTTGGCGCAACTGCCTCTCGACCTCGATCCCGGTGGTCATACGCGCAAGGATGAGTGTGCCGAGGAACTCCGCTTCGTACTCCTCTAGCGAAGAGTGGTTCTCGCGTTTAAGCAGGCGGTGAACCTCGCTCAAGTCCAGATCCGGAAAGTACGCGTCCATTCCGTGGGCCGCGTCCGGCGTGGCGAGGTCTCCCCGATGTCCCAGGAGCAGGTGGGCGATCTCGTGGGCCGTCACGGCATCTTGGTGCCACTGCGGTGTGCCGGCACCCAGAATGATGTGGTCCGCAGAATCGAACTGGACCAGCAGGCCGCACGCCTCCGTACTCAGCGCTCCCTCCATCTGCTCGACTGTCACGGGTCTCCCCCGCTGTCGAGAGATCTCCCCCAGCAAGGACTCTCGAGTCCACGGCCGCGCGCAGCGAATGCCGCGCAGTGCCCGCCGCGCTCGACGACGAGCCATGAACAGCTCACGTCTGTTCATGCCAGCGCTTTCGATACGGCGGACCGAACGACCCCAGCACAGGACTCATCGGCTGGAACCGTCAGCATCCGGTGATCGCCCCCTGGCGTTCCCCACATTGAGGAGCCGACGAAGGTGGGGGTCACCCACTCCCATTTCCCCAACTCAGATCCCACCGCAGCAAGAGCGGCAATCGTGTCGTAAGCCGACGGAGACCACACCTGCCGCCCTGCCCTCTGCGCACAATGCCACCCGTAGGCCTCGTGAATCGACCGCTGAAAGCGCCCGCTGGCCGTGGTCGAACCGAACTCCGACTCTCTGAGCCATATGTGCTCCCCAGCGTTGATCGTCACCCAATCCACGCCGAGATTCTCGACGACCCACGTACTCGCGGCAATGTCTACCTCCGAGTTGGGATCTCGTCCCGGGTCTGACTCTCCGACGATGCCGGCGCCACCGACAGCAACAATCCGCGGGCTCGACTGCGGCTTTGCCGCAGCTAGATTGGTCATCGGACCTAGACAGAGCAGGACATCCTCCGACCCCGCCGATTCGCAGAACTCGAGGATCGCCTTGGACGCGGCGTGCGGATCGCCCGGTCGATCCGGCCTCGAACCGTGGCCGCCCAGCCCATTAGGGCCGTGCACCAGGCGGGGCGTGAAGGTGGGACCCGGCACAGGACCGGCAATCACCGGTATATGGTGTCGCATCACCGCGAGCACGTCAGCAACATTCCTCGCCGCTTGCACGGCTGAGGTGTTCCCCGAAGTCGTGGTCACGCCGATGATCTCGACCTCGGGACGGCTCACCAGCACGGCCAGGGCCAGGGCGTCGTCAACGCCGCAGTCAGTGTCAATGAAGATTCGCACCCAAGCAGGGTATGCGAGAAACGCCGACACCGGTTTATAGTGTCGCCATGGCCATCAGCGGCGTGTCGTCCGCCATAACAGTTACAGATACCGGTAGGAATGCGGTCATGGCACAGCCACACAAGGGTGATCGACGACTCGTCGGTACGCGTCTCGCGCGCGACGTCCACGATGAGGTTCAGCGTCGGGCTGCCGACGCTGGCACATCGGTATCCCAGTACGTCGCAGATGTCCTGGCCGCGCACGTCGGCCGGACTGACGAGATCCGAGAGACCCCCGCTGATGCCCTGTTCCCACGCCACCAATTAGAGGAGCCGCCGCTCGCAGACATCGCTTAGCGCACAGAACACGCGCACACGATCAACTGCATAGCGCACCCACACAAAAGCGATCGCCCCCCGGAGGCAACCGAAGGGCGATCTTGAGAGTGTGACCGGAAAGAGTTACCAGCTCGAACCGGTTTTTGGTGCCCCACCTGAAAGGCAGAACTGCTTGCGAAGCTGTTCTGAGGGTAGCTCACACCCTGTGGACGTGTCCAGCACCGCCGCGCCGGAACTCGTCTCGACTGAGCCAGACCCTCCAACCACCATTACCGTCGTCGATACTGCGGCCCTCGCGGAGCTCGCAGCTCTCCTGGCGGACTCAACCGTCCGCGCCTGGGCCCTCGCCCCGACCCAGGGCGACAACCAAGCGATCCAGGTCGGTAGCGGCAACGCCGACCAGCTCGTGCGCCGCGCTCGCCTCGGCACTAAAGCCGCAACATGGGCCATCGTCGCCCAGCCACGTCCAGAGCTGGTCGCCCTCGACATCGACGAGTGCGCCGAACTGGTAGTCCCCGAGATTCGTCAGGCGGCTGCGGATACTGCGACCGTGGTCGTCGCCGCGGTCGCCTCCGGGCGCGACGACTGTCTTCACCTCTGGTGTATTCCGGCGACCAGGCACGGCCGCGACGAGCTCCTGCGACGTGTCGCTCTCATCCGTGAGCACCATCGGCTGCCGGCCGCGGCGATCGACCACCGTGAGGGCAAGGCCATTCGACTGCCGGGCAGCGTAAGCCTCAAACCCGAGGGGCGTCCCGCGCAGCTCGTCGACCTCGAGACCGGGAGAGCGACTGACGTTCGCACGGTAATCCGAGCTGTCCAGGCCTCGCTTCCTCGCAACGTTCGGGGATCCGCGCCACAGCGGCTGCGTCGTCGACAGCCGGCTCCCTCAGCCATTCCCCTGCCCTTGCCGGTTGACGACGGCACGCGCCTGGTGACCGAAGCGCCTCGAGCGTGGCGCCGGCGCGCACAGTTCACGCCCGAGGACTGGGCGATCCTCAACGACGACACCCGCCGCGACCGGTCCGCGGCCGCCACGGACGCCGCGTGGGTTCTTTGGCGTCACGGCATCCGCTCGGCGACCGCCGCGCTGTGGTGGTACCAGCGCACTGCTGCTTTCGGGAAGTTTCGTCAACGTGACGAGGTGTCCCGCCGGGACGGCCGGACTTCTGACTGGTCCGCCTGCCGGCAGCACTGGGTTTCGATCGCCCAGCGTGCGCGAGCATTCCGCCCAGAGATCCCCGAGTCAGACCGCCGCACCCTCGACGCAGCACGCGAGGAGATCCGCTGGTGGGGTGATGCCGACCTCCAGGCAGCTGCCGCCGTGGTCATCGACCGGTTCAGCGACGGGTACGGACTGGCGGGCCGGCCGATCGCTCGCCGAGATCTGCAGCTCGCACTCCACCTGTCCGACGGCGCAGCGTCCGACAGGCTCGCGGCCCTGGTTAAGCGAGGGCTGCTTCTCGTGAGCCACCCGTGGAGCTCCACCACCCCGCGGGAAGCGACCCGGTATGACCTCGCGGTCCCCGCGACCACTTACCGGGGGGAAACCGCCCATGACGTCACAAGCCCTGCGGTGCCACTGCAGCACCCTCTCTGGGGACTCCTCCGCCACACCAGCCGGCGCACCCTCTCCACCCTGCTACGCCACCCCGCCTCCCCCACCCGCCAACTCGCTGCTCTCCTGGGCCTCCCTCCCGGGGACGCCACCCACGGGGTCCTCCACCTTCTCCGGCAGCTCGAGGACGCCGGGCTCGTTACCCGGGCGGGCAGCGGTCGCGGGACGCTCTGGTCCGCCGCCTCCACTCTGGACCTGGACGCCGCGTCCCGTCGTACAGGTGCGCTGACGAGAGCCCAGGAGCTGGCCGCCCGCATCTGCGGTGAGCGCGCCTGCTGGCACGCCGAGAGTCACGCAGAGACCGCGCGGACTCTCCGCGGGCTCCACGTTCTTCGCGCACGTCTCACTCACGCTGAGGCTCGCGGGCAGAGCCCTCGCCCACACCCTGCTCCGCGGCACCGCACCCATCCTCGCCCTCCCCGTCGAGCAGCCCCCCGCGGTCGCCACTCCCCTCCGGTGGGCCCGACTGCCGCGACGCCAGCGCGAGAGCGCCGGCCTAGCCACGCCCCTCGATCTGCTCCCCCGCCGTGATGTCACCAGTGTCGACTGCCTCCGAGCGGTCGTACTCTTGCCCCATGCACACGGGCTCTCCTGAACTGTCCGAGTGCCGCACTACGACTACGTTGGGGGTGCTGTCCCAGCCCTGACCGGCTTGCTCGTCACGCTCTACGGACGCGAGTCCTGTCCGCCGTGCACGAGGACCAAGAAGCTCCTGGATCAAGCTGGTGTTGCGTTCTTGTACGTGGACGTCGACGAAGACCCGGACGCACTCGAGGGACTCACCGAGCAGGACTGGGTGACCGCCCTGCCAGTCGTCATCACCCCAGACCTCCAGTGGTGCGGCTACCGGCCTGAACACATCAGGACACTCACCACCAGGTACGAGCCCAGCTAAGCTGAGTCGCAGACGAACAGTCACCCCACACTCGAAAGGACCAGCCATGGTCATCGACGGCAACGTCATCGAAATCGGCACCCTTAACCAGCTCAAATCCGGCAGCAGCGTGCTCACCATCAAAGTGCGACACCGCGCCTACAACCCCACCGCCCGCACCTTCACCGGCGAGGTCGTCTACGACGTCGAGCTGCGCAAACAACTCGCCGAGAACGCCCACACCAGCCTCACCATCGGCGACGACGTCATCATCGACGCCGACGAACACGACCTGGCCGCCACCATCTACACCGACAGCCACGGCCGGAACCACCCCCAACTCAGCGGCGCCAAAGCCCGCAACATCGGCATCAGCATCCGATCCGAAGCACTGCCCGTCACCACCTAAGAGCACTATCTGCCCGGCCGCCGCGGGTCGACTGGGGCCAGCTCCCGCGTGCAACACCGCCCGGTGACTCCCGGTGCGTAGATCTCTGGCCGTGGACGCCGGCACTGCCTGGCGGTGGGGCGAACCGGTGGGCGGCCCTCTTTCCCTGCCACCGCGATTGTGCGTGCTCCACTGCCGGCGTCAAGGTCGGCGCCGGCTTCGCCGTCGCCCGGCCGGCCACGACCAATCCGCCCCGCGCTGCGCTTATTTCGGGGCGGATTCGTCGCAGCAGTCCGGGTGCCCTCTCTTGACCCCGTTCGCTACACACGAAAATCGGCAGGTGTCAGGGAAAGGGGGACACTGCGCGAACGGCACAGCCGAGGCGGTGGCGCGAAAAACCCGCAGGTGAGAGCACATTAACGCGCCATAGACGTACCATACACGCATGATGCGTGTACAATAGAAGACAGAGCCGGGAACACCCGCTCACCCCGCACCCGAAAGGAGCGACCATGCTCACGTCGCCCACGTTCACCGTCCCCGGCGCCGAGGGGATCGCCGCCGCCTACGCCGAGATGCGCCACTACGGCGTCACCCCGCTCGTGGCCAGTGACTGGCTCACCGAGCAGATCGAGGCCACCGCCCACCAGGACATCGCCCAGCAGGTCGAGCGCAACCACGGCGCACCCGCCGAGCGCCCGGTCACCGTCGACGCTCGCGTCCGCCGCGAGATCGACCGCGCCATCAACGTCGCCGTCGCCGTCTACAACCGCCAGCGCAGCCGCGTAACCAACCTCGACCAGATCGCCACCGAGGCAGGAGCCGCAGCGATCAACCGCGCCGCAGTCGCCCGCCAGACCCGCACCAACGACACCGACCGCGCAACCCTCATCGAACCCCGGGTCGATACCGTTCAGGTCACGCCGCATATGGCCGTGCACTACGTCGCCGCAGTCCTCACCATCGGCCCCCGCGCCCGCGCGATCTCCGCACGGTTCACCAGCAACGGCAAGAACGGCGTCCGCCTCACCCACTTCGACGTCCTGATGCCCTAACCGGCCGCTGGAGGGGGTCGCCCGCCTGGCGACCCCCTCCAGCGCATTTCACACCCCACCCCTCCCCCACAACACCCGCGCCCAGGTGTCCACCGAAGCCGCCGACGCCCACGAACCGTGCCACTCTGGCCGCATGACCACCGCCGAACCACTGCGCTCGACCAACCTGCGCGAACTCATGCGCGACACCGTCAACCTCGCCCGTGCCGGAGACCACCGCGCCCGCCGCGTCACCATCGGCCCCCGAAGCGGAATCGTCACCCCCCACCACTCACCCGACGGCGAGCTCGACGCCGCAGACCTCGCCGCCCAAGTATGGGCGATCGGACACGACGAACCCTCCGACACCGGCACCTACACCGAGGGCTACTACACCCACCAAGGAGTCCCCCACATCGTCTACGCCCCAGCGCCGTAACCCCAGCCAAGAGCATATTAACGCATTATGAACGCATAATACACGCATGGTGCGTTTATGCTGATAGCAGAGCAGCCACAAGGCCGCTCACCCCGTACCCGAAAGGGCCACCGTGGACACCACGATGAACCTCATCCACGTCAGCCCCTCCGAGCTGACTCTCGTCTCGAACATCCGAGACGCCCAAGCCTCCGACGACTTGATCGCCAGCGTCCGCGAGCACGGCCTCCTCGAGCCGATCAACGCCTACCGCGACGACAACAACGCCCTGGTCGTCAAGCACGGCCACCGCCGCACGCTCGCCGCGGTTGCCGCCGGTCTCGACCAAGTCCCCGTGATCGTCACCGCCGCCCCCGCCGACGACCTCAACGGAACAACCGACCTGATCGCGGCCCAGTGGGACGAGAACCAGCAGCGACAGAACCTCACCACCCGCGAGCAGGCCGAGACCATCGCCCAGCTCGTCGCCTTCGGCATCTCCCCCGCCCAGATCAGCAAGCGCCTGCGCGTCGACCGCTCCACCGTCGACGCCGCCACGACCATGACCGACACCGGCACCCTCGACCGCTACGACCTGACCATCACCCAGGCCGCTGTCGTCACCGAGTTCGCCGACGACCCCAGCGCCGTCGAGACCCTGGTCCGCGCGGCCTCCACCGGCCAGTTCGACCACCAGGCCGCTCGATTGCGCCAACAGCGACAGATCGCCGAGGCCCTGGCCGACGCCCGCGCCCAGTGGGAGGCCAATGGCGTGACCGTCCTCGATGGCTGGCCCGCCTACGACTTCAAGGGCGAATGGGTCGACCGGCTGGTCGACAATGCCACCGGGCAGGACATCGTCATCGACCCCGACGACCCCGGCGAGCATGTAGCCGTGCGGCTCGATGCCGACTTCACGACCGTCCTGACCGCCACGGGCGAGCCAGTCGACCCCTACGAGCTGTTCGAGGATGACGATCACGAGCGGCCCGAGGATGCCGTCACCCGCAGCCAGGTCCACGAAGCGCTGGTAGTCCAGACCCGCTGGTACTGCGACGACCTCGCCGCCCGAGGGTGGAAAACCCCGTGGAGCACCGCGTCCCAGGGCGAACCGACTGAGGAAGAGCGCGAGCAGAAGCGGGCCGAACGACGCGACGTCATCGCCGCAAACAAGGCGTGGCTTGCCGCCGAGCAGGTCCGCCGCGACTGGCTCAAGACCTTCTGCGCCCGCAAGGCCGCGCCGAAGAACAGCGCCGCGTTCGTCGCCGCCACCATTACCACCAGCCCGCACCTGCTCTCCGCGGACCGACTGCGAGGCGAGCGCGAGACCTACCTGACGGTCCCGGACACCGAGGCGATGACCACCGCTAAAGCCACCATGACCAGCCTGGCCATGTGCCTGATCGCCCACGAGGTCAACACCCACAAGGGCTCCTGGCGACACATCGACCGCCGCACTGTGGCCTACCTCCGGTTCATCGAGGACCAGGGCTACGCCCTGTCCCCCGTCGAGCGCCGCGCCTGCGGCGACCACGTCGACACCGACGAGCTGTAAGACCCCTCCCGATGCCGGGCTACCGTCCAAGCGACGGTGGCCCGGCCTCTGGGTGGGCACTGGTGGGCGGCCCTCTTTCCCTGCCACCGCGATTGTGCGTGCTCCACTTCCGGGGTCAAGGTCGGCGCCGGCTTCGCCGTCGCCCGGCCGGCCACGACCAATCCGCCCCGCGCTGCGCTTATTTCGGGGCGGATTGGTCGCGTCCGTCCGGGTGCCCTCTCTTGACTCCCGTTCGCTGCGCACGAAAATCGGCAGGTGTCAGGGAAAGGGGGACACTGCGCGAATGGCACAGCCGAGGCGTCAGCCGCAGAAACCCGCAGGTGAGAGCACATTAACGCACCATAGACGTACCATACACGCATGACGCGTGTACAATAAAAGACAGAGACGGGAACACCCGCTCACCCCGCACCCGAAAGGACCACCATGACCAAGCCAGGCACCCTGCTCGAGACCTTCGATCTCGAGGTCCCGGACGAGCACCGCACCATCGCAGCCGAGATCCGGCTAGCAACCAACCCCGACGGCACCGAAGTGCTGTGGCACTACGAGGACGGCCGCCCAGCATTCGTCCACCCCGCCCGCCGCTGCACCAACTGCGCCGAGGTCATCACCACCGGCCAGGGCGGCAACCGCTGCACCGGGTGCACCGACCAACTGCACCTCTAGCCACAGTCCCCGGCCCGCCGATCGGCGGGCCGGGCCCGGCGAACCCCGCGAACCCGCAGCAGGTGAGACCACATTAACGCACCATAGACGTTTCATACACGCATGATGCGTGTATAATAGAAAACAGAGCCGGGAACACCCGCTCACCCCGCGCCCGAAAGGAGCCAGCCATGGCCCGCAAGACCTACACCCCGCAGCAGAAAGAGGCCGCCCGCGCGGCCCGCGCCGAGAAGGTCGAGCAGATGCACGACGAGCTGTCCGCCGCCGTCGACGCCCTCACCCAGTCCGGCCAGTGGCTCAGGTGGCTGGACTTCCTCGGATCGTTCCACCGCTACAGCTTCAACAACACGATGCTGATCCAGGTGCAGTGCCCGCACGCGACCCAGGTCGCCGGATTCAAGGCGTGGCAGGCCAAGGGCCGCCAGGTCCGCAAAGGTGAGAAGGGAATCCGGATCTTCGGCAAACCGTTCCGCAAGGTGACCGAAGAGGACGAGCAGACCGGCGAGAAGACCAGCAAGTGGGTCAAGTGCCCGCCGCCCGTCGCGACCGTCTTCGACATCTCCCAGACCGACCCCATCGAGGGGGTCGAGCAGCCCACTGCCCCCGTCGCCCAGCTCCAGGGCGACGACCACGCCGCCCTCTACGAGCGCATCAGCGAGTGGATGACCGGCCAGGGCTGGACCGTCACCCGCGAGCAGATCCCCGGCGAGTCCAACGGCTACTGCACCGTCGACGGAACCCGCCGCATCGTCGTCGACGCCGACCTATCCGACGCCCACGCCGCCAAAACCGCCATCCACGAGGCCGCGCACGCCATCCTGCACACCGACGACGAGGGCACGCTCACCACCGAGCCCGACCAGGCCACCCGCGAACTCGAGGCCGAATCCGTCGCCTACGTCGTGGCCGCACTGCACGACCTCGACACGAGCGACTTCAGCGTCGGCTACCTCGCCAGCTGGAGCGGGGGACAGGCCGACACGGTCAAGGCCACCGCCGTCCGGGTCCAGGAGGCCGTCCACCTCATCGCCGACGCCCTCACCGACGAAGACCAGGACGAGGAGGCCACCGGCTAGGCCGGCGGGGCGGTCGGGCGTGGCGCCGCTCCGCTAAGCGCCACGCCCGACCGCCGGCCACCCATCCCGCACATCACCCACGACACGCCCCGCACCCAAGCATCACACGTGCGACATACCCGCACCATGCGCCGATATACTCGCACCATGCACGCATAACGAAGGGAAAGCCACCATGACCACGGTCATCGCGATCGCCAACCACAAGGGCGGCGTCGGCAAGACCACCACCGCCCTCATGCTCGCCCACACCGCCGTCGCAGGCGGAAAGCGCGTCCTGGTCATCGACCACGACGCCCAAGGGGGAGTAGCCCTGCGCATCCTCGGAAACCGCGACCCCGACGGACACACCCTCGCCGACATCTACGCCCGCACCCCAGGCGTCACCCTCGCCGGCGCCACCCACACCACCCGCCGCCCCGGCCTGGACATCGTCCCCTCCGGCCGCGGCAAACTCGCCGCAGCCCTGCAGGCGCTCGGGGGAGTGGCCCCCGGAAAAGTCCTACACAAAGCCCTCGACACCGTCCGCGACAACTACGACCTCGTCATCATCGACTGCGACCGCGGCCTGTCCCTGGGAACCATCAACGCCCTCTACTCAGCCGACCGGGTCCTCCTGGTCACCGAACCCGAAAACGACTCCTTCAACGGCATCAGCGACACCGGCGAGCTCGTCGACGAGATCAACGAAGACCTCCGCCCCAGCCGGCCCCTGCCCGACCCCGACATCCTCATCAACCTGCGCGACACCACCCGCACCGCCACCCACGGCCGCGTCGCCACCGAGATCCGCGACTGGGCCACCCAATCCGGCTACACCGTCCACCCCCACGACATCCCACGCCGCGCCTTCATCGCCGAAGCCGCCGCCAACGGTCAAGGACTCGACGAGCTCCGCGACATCGCCGCCGTCACCGTCCGCGACAGCTTCCACGAGCTGCTCACCACCCTGACCGCCGAAAGGACCTGAACCCATGGCCGCCACACCGCCCGTCCGCAAGCGCAAGACCACCGACAGCCTCGTCGCACAAGCCGCAGCAGGGGAGGGCACCCCACGGCCGGCCGACGCCCCCGAATACCGCAACTGGAACATGCGCCTGCCAGCCGACCTGGTCGAACGCATCTGGGGCACCTGCGAAGCCCTCGACAAGGACGAGGACTTGCCCAGCGCCGTCGCCTTCACCGTCCGCGCCTTCGAGGAACTGCTCGACCGCCTCGACGCCGAATACAACGACGGCAAGCCCTACCACTCAGACACCAGCCCCTTCCGCGCCGGCGGCCGCACCACCTACAAGAGGTAGACCCATGCACATCGTCACCATCACCACGACCACACCCACCGGCGAACTCCTCCACCAGGACACCCTGGCCACCACCGGCAGCCACGCCGAAGCCCTCGACCTCGCCGCACACCGCGCCGCAGCCACCACCATCGACATCCACGCCGACGACCCCTACAAACACCACGCCCACCTCATCGCCCTGGGCGACGAACCCCACGCCGTCATCGCACCCCGCATCACCCCAACCGGACGCACCGACCTCCTCGCCACCCTCCGAGCCACCACCACCCTCACCCACTAGAACCACTATCTGCCCGGCCCCCGCGGGTCGACTGGGGCCAGCTCCCGCGTGCAACACCGCCCGCAGACTCCCGAGGCGCAAACCCCCAACCGTGGACACCCCGCGCTACCCGGCACTGGGAGGCGGTGGGTGGCCCTCTTTCCCTGCCACTGCGAGTCTTTGTGTTCCGCTCCCTGCGTCAAGGTCGGCGCCGGCTTCGCCGTCGCCCGGCCGGCCACGACCAATCTGCGACGCGCTCGCTGCGCTCGCTTATTTCGCCGCAGATTCCCCGCGTCCGCCCGGGTGCCCTCTCTTGCCTCCGGTTCGCGGCCCACACGATCGGCAGGTGTCAGGGAAAGGGGGACACTGCGCGAACGGCACAGCCGAGGCGGTGGCGCGAAAAACCCGCAGGTGAGAGCACATTAACGCGCCATAGGCGTACCATACACGCATGATGCGTGTACACTAGAAGACAGAGCCGGGAACACCCGCTCACCCCGCACCCGAAAGGAGCCAGCCATGGCCCGCATCACCTACTCCGTCACCGCGACCGAGCCCTGGGAGGCCGCCGCCACGCTCGCCACAGTCCTCGACCTCTCGGTCAACCCGCTCACCGTTCACGAGGACCGGGTCACCGTCGTCGCCGACGAAGACGACACCGAAATCGTCGGCACCATCCGCCGCGCGATCTACGCCGCCTGACCCACAACCCCCGCCCATCGCCGCGAGGCAGACGGACACCACGACCGAAAGGACCACCGCCATGGCCATCACCGTGTACACCAAGCCCCAGTGCGTGCAGTGCGGCGCCACCATCAAGGCGCTCGAGAAGGCCGGCCTGGACTACGAGCTCGTCGACATCACCACCGACACCGACGCCCGCGACTACGTCATGGCCCTCGGCCACCTCCAGGCCCCCGTAGTCGTCGCCGGCACCGACCACTGGGCCGGATTCCGACCCGACCGCATCAAGGACCTCGGCCGCACCGCCGCCTGAATCACCCGCCAGTAGGGGAGGGGACACACAATGCACACCATGACCGCCGAGGACCCGCAGGCCACCGCCGACCCGGTCGACGTCGACGACCTCGCCGCCGCAGACGACGCACCCACCGTCCCCGAGCTCGATCCCGAAGCCGCCCTGCTGTGCGCACTGCTGCACACCACCGACACCACCGAAGCTCGCCACATCACCCGCCACCTCGAGGCAAGCGACTTCCTCAACCCCCGATACGGCGACCTGTACAGCGTGATCGCCGACCTCATCGCGGCAGGCGAACCCCACCACGCCCCGCGGGTGCTCGCCGCACTCACCAGCGCCGGCCGCATGGCCGGCCACCAAGGACGGCTTCTCACCGATGCCCTCCAGGTCGTCGCACTACTCGGAACCCCCGCCATCGGAGTGCGCACCCTCGCCGCCGACGTCCTCGACGCCGCCTACCGCCGCCGCTTCGCCCGCACCGCCGCTGAGCTGACCCGTGCCAGCACCGAAGCGGCCACCGACGACCTCTTCGAGATCCTCCTTGACCAAGGCCGCGCCATGCGCCGCGAAACCAAGCGCCGCGCCGACCTCACCGGCGGACCGACCAGTGGGGGAGAGGGGCGGGGATGACGTTCTTTGTCGGGACAGGCCCCACCGAACTGCACGCCCACATCGACCTCGACCACCGCATCACCGCCATCAGCCAGCCTGGGACGCCTCCGGCCGTCACCGTCCTCGACGTCACCTGCAGCGATGGCCACTGGGCCGTCCTGGCCACCCTCAACACCGACACCACAGGCAAGGAGCCCCGGTGACCCCAGACGAAGCCCGATCACTCGGCCGCGCTATCCGCGCTGCACGCATGGAGGCCGGACTCACCCAGCTCAAACTCGCAGTGGCCATCGGAGTGAAATCCCCCTGGATCAGCGCCTGGGAACGCGGCCAATCCCAACCCACCGCCTACAGACAGGCCACGCCGCCCGCCGTCATCAGCCAGGACCAGCTCACAGCCATCGCCGAAGCGCTGGACTGCACCATCGAATCCATCGCCAACCGAGCCGCACTATCAGCCGCCACCCGAGTCCTCTACGGGCTCGAACCACTCGGCCCCGCCCGCACCCTCGTCGGAGGCCAACGCTTCGACCTCACCGACGCCGAAGCCGACCGCGTCACCGACTTCATCACCGGACTCATCGCCGCCCGAGACCTGCACTAACCAACCCTTGTCCGAGGCGACACCTAGGGTGCGCCGCATGGGCGGCCGCCGGCGCCACACAGGAGAAGTAATGACCGAGACCCCCGTTCCCGACTGGGCCAGTGGCGAGCTTCGGCGACACTGGCCGACACTGTCCGAGTCCGACCGATGCGCCATCATCGCCGACCGTGACGCAGATCTGCTGCGCCGGGCCGCTGCACAGCTGCGCGGCACCGCGCTCGACCGCAGCGACACTAGCGGCGACTTCACCATCGATGGACTCCAAAGCGACGGTTACCGGTGGCACGCCATCGCATTCGGCGAGCCCTGGAACGGCTGGGCCACGCCCATCGTCAACCGCGCGACCCTGCAAAACCTCATCACCGACCTCGCCGAAATCGACGGCCAGACCTTCGGAGAGATCCAGGCCAACGATGAGCTCGTCGTCTACGGCGAGGAGGCGGAGGACAACTACCTGATCACGCCGAACAAGCGTGGCGAGTACGCCCTGTTCTCGCTCGGTTGGTGCTTCCTCGTATGTGATTGAACAGCAGTCCGATAGGCCGCGGTCAGCCCCGCCTTGCGCAGAACCCCCAGGTCACCTTGCTAACCTGACGAAATGCGAAGTGTCGAATTGTTCGCCGGAGGCGGCGGGCTTGCTCTGGGGTCCCACCAGGCTGGTTTCACTACTGAGATCGTCGCCGAGTGGAATCACTGGGCCTGCGACACTCTTCGTGAAAATCGCGATGCGGGCTATCCCCTAGTGCAGGGTATCGACATCAGAGAAGGCGATGTCCGCA
Organism: Dietzia sp. 111N12-1; assembly: GCF_001658045.1. Taxonomy (NCBI): domain Bacteria; kingdom Bacillati; phylum Actinomycetota; class Actinomycetes; order Mycobacteriales; family Dietziaceae; genus Dietzia; species Dietzia sp. 111N12-1. The sequence goes on from NZ_LSSV01000028.1 coordinate 75,484, forward strand.
ATATCGACTGGTCGGCCGTTCCCGAAGGCGTCGACCTGGTCAGCGGCGGCCCCCCTTGCCAGCCGTTCTCCGCAGGCGGCAAAGGTAATGCGGCAGAAGATAAGCGCGACATGTTCCCCGCGACAGCCGAGGTCATCCGTGAGCTGCGGCCCCGCGCCTTCATCATCGAAAACGTCCGGGGCCTGACCCGCGCGGCCTTCTCGGAGTACTACAGCTACATCCAGCTGCGGCTCGGACACCCTGAGATCACAGCCAACGTCGGGGAATCCTGGGGCGACCACTATGCGCGTCTGCAGGCTGAACACACGTCAGTGCGCTCTGACCTGCAATATCGAGTGATACCGACACTGGTCAACGCCGCCGACTACGGAGTTCCCCAGCAGCGTTGGCGTGTGTTTTTCGTCGGTTTTCGCAATGACGTTGACGCCGAGTGGAGCTTCCCGGCAGCCACCCACTCATCGGGGGCACTCCGTGTCGCTCAGGAGGACGGCAGCTACTGGGACCGCCACGATGTCCCCAGTGCGCACCGCGACTTCCGTGTGCGCGCCGCCAGAGACGCCGATCCGGATCTGCTGCCTTGGCGCACCGTTCGCGATGCGCTGCACGACCTACCATCTCCGACCGCGATCGAGAGCACTAAATTCCTCAACCACGTGCAGCAGCCTGGGGCCCGGTCCTACCCGGGCCACACCGGTTCCTACATCGACGCGCCCGCCAAGGCGCTCAAGGCCGGTGTCCACGGCGTCCCCGGTGGAGAGAACATGCTTCGCAATGTCGACAGCTCGGTGCGGTACTTCACCGTGCGTGAAGCCGCCCGCCTGCAGACTTTCCCCGATGGATACCGTCTGCACGGCCCGTGGAGCGAGGCTATGCGCCAGCTCGGTAACGCAGTGCCTGTCATGCTTGCCGAGACCGTGTCCCTGTCGGTACGTGAGCACCTGGACATAGCTACGTTTAACGCTCGTAAGGCGCAGGCCGCCGGCCGTCGGTCCTCTCGGCGATCGGCGACCGCATGAGTCAGCCGTTCAATCCTCTCGATCGCCACAATCTGGCCAAGGCCGTGGCCACCCAGATCGAGGAGAGTGAAGCCGTCCCGCTCGATATCGCCGGGACCTACATCCACCGCAACAACTTCCCTGGTGCCGGCGTCTACGCGATCTACTACAACGGAGACTTCGAGGCCTACACCAAACTCGCGGCCGCGAACGCCGACGGCCCCGAGTATCCGATCTACGTCGGAAAAGCGATCCCCGAAGGCGGGCGGAAGGGGCTCGAGGACGAAGCAGCGGTCGGCAACGCACTTGCGGCGCGTCTGCGAGAGCATCGCAGAAGCATCGTCCAGGTCGACAACCTAGCCATTGAGGATTTCCAGATGCGGTGGCTGGTGGTCGAGGACATCTGGATTCCTCTCGGCGAGTCGGCAATGATCCGCCGGTACCGCCCGGTCTGGAACGCCATCGTCGACGGCTTCGGCAACCACGACCCCGGCAGGGGGCGCGGCAAGGGTCTGCGTTCGCAGTGGGACACCCTGCATCCGGGGCGCAAGTGGGCACACAAGTACCCGGCCCGCCAAGCAGGCGCTGAAGATCTAATCGCTCAGGACGCCCGCCAGTACCTCGACACCCGGATGAGCTGACCCGACTACTGTCGCTGTTCCCTTTGAAGTCCGCGTCGACGCTTCGACTGGGGACGCGATGAATCTAGTGTGCAGCTGCGTCGATCGTTCTCGGCGCGTACATCACGCTGTACGCCTCCACGCTGATTAGCTCGCAGAGTGCCCGCACTCGAGCCCATTCGACCTCGGCCGGCTTCGCCATCGTCGGGCGTGTGACAGCAACGGCAACGCGCTGCTCTCCGGCCACGCGGGCGACTGACGCGGCCCAGTGCAGGTTGCTCAGCATTCGCTGCGGCCCCCAGATCAGTACGGCGGATTCATTGGCGGCGCTCACCACTCGGCACCGCATCGGCTTTTGCTCGATCGAGCTCTCCACGACTGACCAATCCCGACCCAGCGTCGCGCTGACGATGACGCTCGGACCCGGGTATCCGCGCTTTGTGTGCCGCGCAGCATGGCCGATCCCCTCCAAAGCTCTCGGATACTCTTTGGCCGCGCTGTCCTTGAGCCACACACGCATCTCTTCGGTTTTGAGGTACGGCGCGAGCAACCCCGAAAACTGCTCGTCGGCGATGAGGTCGGCGTAGACCGCGCCACGCTCACCGGAAGGCATCTGCTCCCACTTGCGCCGGTCGAACTCGGCGTAGCAGTAAGCAAGGGCCTCTTCCTTGACGTCATCGGGGAGCCTAGCCATTCCAACCCCTCGTCTCGGGGACCGTCCTGTTCATCGACGGAGGGAACTCGAGCTTCACCCTGTCGTTGGCCGTTGCCAGGTCCCCGACATCGGCCACCCACTGGTCGATCAGCGACTTGACCCCCTGGTCCTCAAAGTCGAAGCTCGACCGGCTCACGCTCAGGACCTCGGCCTGGTCGACCTCGATCTGCGCCCGGAACGCCGATACCTCCGCGATCCGCCGCAGGTCCGACACGCAGTCCAGGACCGTCACCCGCTCTTTGCCGGCGCGCAGACGTAGCCCTCTGCCCAGCTGCTGGATGAAGATCCGGCGTGAATGCGTCACTCGAGCGAAAACGATGATATTCACGTCTGGCACATCGATGCCCTCGTTCAATAGATCGACACTCACAAGGAGCTGGGTTTGCCCGGACCGGAATCGGAGCAGTCTCTGCTGACGCTCGCGCTTAGTCATGTCGTTGTGAATCGTCTCCACCCCGCGCCACGAGGAGTGCTCCCGCAGTAGCTCGGCGAACCGCTCGGTGTGTTCGATCGTCTGGCAAAACACCATTCCACGCGGGGCGCGTGTGGAATTCCACACCCCGGTCATGTGCTCGATAATCGCCTCGTCTCGCTCGGGGATGAACAACCGGCGGTTAAGGTCCTTGATTGTGTACGAGTGCTCGGATGCCTCTTTGACGAACTCCCAGTCGATGTTGTCGGCCAGCAGCTGGTAGTCCACCTGAGCGAGGTAGCCGCGCCGGATTCCGTCGGCAATCGACATCTGTACAACCGGAGGTCCGAACGTGGTCTCGATGTCGAACTTGTCACCGCGCCACGGCGTCGCGGTGACCCCGAGCCGGGGCACGTCATGGAGCATCTCGAGGATGTGCGCGTAATATCCGTTCTCGCCGACGTGATGAACCTCGTCGATCACTATAAGATCCGGCCGGTAACCTCGGGCGACGTAGGAGTGCGCCGTCGGCAGGACCGCGAAGGTCACTCCCGACAGGTCGTCGTGGTGGGCCCCCTGGCCGATCATTTGTGTCGGGACATCCTTCGGAATGAACGGCCACATCGACTTCTCTAGCTGGTCGACGAGCGCGCCGCCGTGTGCGACGACCAGAATGTTGGCCGATGGGTCGCGCTCCAGCCTGTCGCCGACGATCGAGCCCGCCACCACGGTCTTGCCAAGGCCGGTGGCGAGGTAGACCAGTGCCTTGCCACGGTCCGGGTCGTCAAGTGCGCGCAGTGACTCGGCCACGGCCTCCTCCTGGTACGGCCGCAGTGCCATCTGCGGCGGCAGATCCTTAGCCCTGCGGTAGAGCTTCGCCAGCGCCGCGCCGTCCCAGGCCTTGATAACCCGGCCAACCTTGAGGAAAGCGGCTATCCGGTCCTTGGCTGACTTGGTGAACCGGCCGTTCGTGGCGACCACGCCCGAGTCCGAACCGTAGGCGTCGATCGCGCTAGACACCTCGTTCACGGCGTCCTCGCTGACCGAACCCCTTATCGGGTCCAGGCGCCACTTGGCTTGAAAGGCCACCGGGCTGCCGCCCAATCGGGCGAGCAGATCCCCGCCCTGGTCTCCAGGACCGTCGATGTTCACTACGTCAGTAAAGCCAAGCAGCGGCAGCAGGCGTTCAAGAGCACGGGTGAACCCCGCCGGGCCACCATCGACCAATCTGTCAGTCGACATGAAGGACTCGCTGCTCACAACTTCGCCTCGTCGACGACCATCGCGCTCAGCGCCTCAAGCCCGATCGACAATCTGAGGAGCTCTCGCGCGCTCAGGCGGTCTGTCGCCGTTAGCGTGCGCTCCAAGTCACGCACCAGACTTGTTAGATGGGACATCCGTTCTTCACGGATCGAGTCGTCCTGCCAGGACCCGTAGCTGGAGGTAAACACCCCACCGTCGAGCATTTCTTCCGGGATCTCCACGATCAGGTCCTCGAACGCGCGGGGACTCAGGAACTCGACGTAGCCACCGGAAGACTCCAGTGCATTCCAGTCCGCGCTAGCGTCCGCCGCGGCGAACTTCTGTGTCTGGATCTTGGCCTTGGACGACAGCTTTGCCCACACTCCGGTCGGGTCGCCCTTGACCAGGGCCGCACTGGCCGCCCTAATCCCCTCGAGCAACGCTTCAGCTGACGACCGTACCGTCGCAGCGTCGATTTGGCGGTCGCCGATCTGTTCTAGGACGCCCTCGACGAACTCACCGGCTCTGCCGTCGTAGCGGAGGAAGTGCGCGGCGGCGTCGTGCAGGACCGTGGCCGCTACGTCGATCGGGTTCCACCCATAAGCAGCCAGGAGGGGGTGGCCTTCGTCGATGAACAGCTCGACCACCCCGGCTTCGAGATTTGCAGAAGAGTACTTATCGGCTCCGTCGATCAGATCTACTTCCGAAGTTTTGTAGGCGGTCACGTTGATAGTCCGGGTGCCCCCCGGGATCATGACATCGGCACCGTCTAGCTGCGGGATCACTCGGCCGTTGTCGCGGTAGCGGCTGAGGCGTTCGTCCCGGGTCTCGAGATCCTGCGTCGTTTCATCCGATGGACCGTCACCGTTCTCGTCGGCATTGTCGTCTCCAGCCGATCCCCCCTGGTCCTGATTGCGACCGGGCGGAAACAGGTCTTCGACGTCGTCATCACCGCTGCCATCGTCGTTCGAGGCCCCGGCCAGAATGTTCTCGTGGTTGACGACATGTTTCCACCACATCTCGTCGCTCTGGTAGGCCGACAGCCCTTCACGGAACTTCTCGCCCCACTTGCGGGCCTGCTCGGCCATGCCCTTCTGGCCGTCGCCCGGCACGAGGTACCTGTAGCCGGCGACATATCGCCGGTAGGCATGGAACAGCATCCCGAGTTTCGAGGTGTTCACGCTGTAGCCCAGCTGCTTAGAAAGCTGTTCCAGGAGCGGCCCATCGCCTCGGATCTTCTCGCGAACCGTGCTCCACGCGACGCCGTCTCGGCCAAAGTCGTTCTTCCGGTAGTTCACCGGGAGATGGTCCAGGTGCAACTCGCCCACGATACGCCCACGGCCGAGTTCCACCGGGTACTCGACGAGCCTGTCGCCAGAGTCGGGGTTTGTCCACTCAAACAGTGATTTGTCGAGGTGAACGATGGTGCGCCCTTGGCGGAGGAGCGAGATTCCGAAGTCGCTCGAGTCGTCGTAGCGCTGGATGCCGAGCCAACCACGGATCGATCGATCTCGTAGCTCTACCCGCTGCGATAGACACTCAAGGCAGCGGTCGAGGTTCTCGATCGCCTCGTTGTGCCAATGACCGCACTCCAGGCAGGCGAAAGCCGGGTTGAGCTCGTAGTTGATCTCGGTGACAGCCGACACGTGTTGTCCCTTGTAGGGCACCGACCGCTCCGGCGACCAGACGCATGGGATGTAGGGCTGTACGGAACTACCGTTGAGGATGAGATCGATCCCCAGTCCGCCGATCACTTCGGCGCCGGCGATGTCGGTGCCGGCGACGGTTCGCAGCATGTATGAGTACGTCTGGCCGAGGCGCGTTGCTACCCGCTTCGCGGTGCCGCTCCAACGCAATCGCTTCGACGTGTCGCTGCGGAGTCGGGAGATCGTGATCGAAGTGCCGTGCTCGTTCGGGCTCTTTGGCTCGGTGGTCATAGGGACCTGGAAAGAATCCTGAGAGCCCATCGCCTGGATGTCGATAGAGACGATCGTCCAGTGGTCTTCGCCAGCGCGACCGGACTTCACCGTCGTCACATATCCCAGTCGCCCAGTCGCCACGTTGAAGCCCATCCCGAACAGGCCGAGCGAGCCGTAGCGCGAGTTCCCCGACGAGCCGGCCCGCAAGGCCTGGCGTATCTGCTCCACCGACATGCCCCGGCCCGAGTCTGTAACCGTGACGACCGACTCCGCAGTCACCTTTTGACCGTAGGGGAGATCGATTTCCACTCGTCCCTCGAAACCGGGGTCTTCGCGCCTCGCTGCGTCGATCTCGTCGAGCGCATTGTCGATCAGCTCGGCGAGGCACTCCTCGACAGTCATATCGACGTCGGCGATCACGTCCAGGATTCTGGGTGACGGTGTTAGGTCAAGTGTCTCTTCGGACATTGCTTCCATTCCTCTTCGGCGGTTCGTGGACTCTCCGGAGTGACTTCGCCGGGCTTGTCCGCATTATCGAGATACTACGGCGCACCGCCGATAAGCAGGCAGAACCCGCGCGCGGCACCACACTCGCCAGTTGATCGGCTCGTTCAGTCCCGGATTTTGACCCGATAACCGATTTTGCTTTCCGTGACCTGATGTCCGTTCTCGTAGTTGAAGGCTACTGTCGCCGAGAGCTGGGCATTTCGGTTGGTCGCGTAAACACCGATAAACGAATGTTATGGTCGAATTCGTGCCCATAAGCCAGTAGATCAGCGAGGCGCCCGCTGAATCGCCGTAACGATCAAATAGTTGCAGGTCGTACGTCCTTGCAAGGCGTGTCGGGAGACTCTCGCTATTCAGGATTGCTTTGTGCATCAGCCAGCGAGGGGAGAATCTGGTCTCCAGCTCGTATGACGCGGACTTTACCGGACGGTAGACGACTAACAAGCTCCTTCATTAAGTATTCCGCATAGGAACGAGCGAGGTTCGTAGCGACGTAGATCGCCGTGTCTCCCACTTGGACTACTCGCGGGTTTGTACTATCCTGTAGGTCCTCTCTGTTCAATGCTATTGCATTCGCGATGCAAGCCTCATCGGCCCCTTGGCTGTCGGCGACTATCCTTGTCAGCTCTCTGACAGCCCGAGCAGCAGCAATTGGCCGAGTGGGCTCTTTTCCCTCAACTTCGAGAACGTAGATGGTGAACCGGCCGTCCACCCGTCGAAGGCGGAGCCTCAGTAGCTGTTGCCGCGCCTCGTTCGACTCGGCCGCGTCGACATATCGGCGAGTAAAGGCGGCCAGCAACTCATCGTCGAGCCGGCGCGTGGCCGACACCGCTGCGGGGTAGTCCATGAGCGAGGCGACTTCGTCTCGGTCATTCTGGTCCAACACGGACTGCAGTTCCGCCACCGTATAAATGTCGAGAGTCTTGAGTTGATCGAGCAGTTCCCGCGCTGCGCCCTCCGTGCCTGGCGCAGCTTCTGGGTATCGATCACTGATCAGCTCAGTCAACGTCGTGAGGTCCAAGGGGCGGACGTCTTGTTCGGCGAGCGTGTCAACAGCGTCGTTCTCATCGTCAACGCCTTCGTCATCCTTTGAGGTGGCTTCCGTGCTCGGTACGAGGAACTCGTCGATTTCGTTGAACACCGCGTCAAGGTAGCGGCGCAGACCTCCAGCCTCTATGAACCACTGATCCACGCGCCCCCGCTTACCCTCGTCGAGGTTCTTGTATGCGGCAGACTTGTACCGCACGTCGTGCTCGTACTCTGCCCACGCATGCCCGGCTACTGTTCGGATCTGGACCTCAAGCCCCGGTCGATTACGCAAGTACGCTGCGAGGTCGGGATAGCTGGCGCTTAAATGCGGTGCCTGCACCGAAGTTACGATCAGATGGTCACTGTCATAGCCGTTGTGCTTCTCTGCACCTGGGTTCGCGTGGTCCCGCGTGTCACATCGCGTGGTTAACAGCTCGAGAAAGTCTCTTCGTGCTCGAGTTGTGTAGACAATTACCCTCGCCGCCACGCAGTCGTCGATGTCGGCGCGAGGATTATGATACTTGACCGTGCCGCTCTCGTCTTTCCGGTTGCACTTATCTGGCTCTTCGCATCTG
>NZ_LSSV01000029.1:0-73062 GCF_001658045.1 Dietzia sp. 111N12-1
CCCTCCGCCACCGACATCGAACCTACATTCGACAATACCCGCGCCGGCGCACTAGCACAAGGGTTCGATCACGTTCGATCATTCACCCCAACCTGTAACCCACCCACTGCGCCAGGATCCGCGCGCAGGCGTCGACGCCCTCGACCCACGTGGTGCCCGCGGACTCGTCGGCGGCATCCGAGACGTGCTTGACCAGCCGCGTGGGCACGCCCACCATCGCGCCCGCCGCGGCCACCGCATACCCCTCCATGTCCACCAGGTCGGCGATCCCGGCCAGGCGGTCCCGCACCGGGCCGCCCGCGACGAAACTGTCGCCGGTCGCGAGCAATGGCGCTGCCGATCCCCCGGGCCCCGACGGCGCGGCGGCGTGCTCGGGGGTCACCGCACGCAGGGCGGACAGCGCCAGCGGCGGGCCGTCGTGCCGGCCGGTGACGGCGTGCAGGGCGGGGTCGTCGAAGTCGTGCTGGAACACGGTCGCGATCTCGTGCGTGCCCTCCATGCCCGGGTGCAACCCGCCCGCGGTGCCCACGTTGACCAGCTCACGCGGCCGTGCCCCGCCACCGAGCGCGTGCGCGACGGCCACGGCCGCGCGCACCTTGCCGACGCCGGTGACGAGCACTGGGAAGTCGGTGACGAAGTGCCGTGCCTCCTGCTCCAGCGCGACGACGACGAGAGGGTGAGCCGGATCGACGGTCCCGATGAGTTCCACGCGCCATACGGTAGCCGTCGCGGGGCCCACCCGAGTCCGCCGCCGGGCCTACGGTGGAGTCGAACCACCCCGAGGGAAGAGGTCGTCCGCGATGTCCGTCCATGCCGCGCCCGTCACCACAGCACCCGTCACTACAGCGACCGCCGACCGGCGCCGCGCCCTGCTCGCCCTGCCCGCCGCGGCACTGCTCGCCGCCGCCGGCTGCTCGAACGGCACCGAGGACGCGCAGGCGCCCGAGACCGTCACGGCCACGGTCAGTGCCCCCGTCGAGGTCAGCTCCCCGGCCACCGAGCAACCCGCCGGCGACCGCCGGGACCAGGCCACCGACTTCGACCGCGCCAACTGCGACACCGAAGTCTCCGGGCAGGACGTCACCGGCGATGTCACCGTCCGCGACGGGCAGACGTGCGTACTGTCCGACCTCACCGTCACCGGCGACATCGACGTCCTCGGCGGCGGTCGACTCGAGGCGACCACCATCCGCGTCACCGGGGACATCGAGGCCGAGGGGCACGCCTTCGTCCTGGTATCCGGCGGCGAGGTAGCCGGGTCGATCGAGCTGGACCGCGGTGGCGAGGCGATCGTGGAGAACGTCCGCATCGGTGGCGACCTGGAGTCGGAGGAGAACACCGATTCGCAGCGGTTCGAGGGCAACACGATCGGCGGCGATCTCGAGTGCGAGGCCAACGCCCAGACCCCGACAGGTGGCGCGAACCAGGTCGGCGGCGGGCGCGAAGGCCAGTGCGCGATGCTCTGACCGGCTGCCCGATTCACCCCACGGGCGGGTCCCACCAGCGTCGCTCGCCCGCACCCAGCGGCAATCGGGCGACGACCTCGTGGCGGGCCCGGCCCCGCGGCCCCTCGCCGAGGAACGAGTCGACGAGTGCGATCTCGGAGACCTCCCACCGGCTGCTCGTGAAGGTGTCGAGCACCCGCAGCCAGGCGGTCGCATCGTCACGGCCGCCGAGCCGGGCGAGCGTGAGGTGGGGACGGAACCGGGCGCCGTCCGGGGCGCAGCCCGCCGCGTTGACGGCCGAACGGGCGCCCGCGGCGAGCGCGTGGAGCGGCCGCCCCTCGGGCTGGTCGATCCCCGCCCACAACACCTTGGCCCGCTCGACGGACGGGAACGCCCCCGCGCCGGCCAGGCGTAGCGTGAACGGCTCGTGCTTCCGGGCGACCGCCTCCACACGCTCGGTCAGCTCGTCGAGGCGCCAGTCGTCGACGTCGGGACAGAACGTCAGGGTGAGGTGCCACTGGGCGGGGTTGGTCCACGCCAGACCCGGCCGCGGTTCGAGGAACCGTTCCAGTTCCTCGCGAACCTCGTCGGGCGGCGCGACCGCGACGAACATCCGATGCCCCATCACTACACCGTGCCCATCACTACACAGTGGCCCACCACTCGCCCAGCCACAAGCCCGACGCGGCCGCGGCGATCGTCGCGGCCATCGTGCCCACCGCGTAGGCCAGCGCCATGACGACCCGCCCCTCGCGGCCGAGGCGGAGCGTGTCGTAGCTCGCGGTGGAGAACGTCGTGTACCCGCCGAGGAGACCTGTGCCGATCACGGAGACGGCCAGTGACCACCCCGGCTTCGCGGCGCCGGCGTAGAACCACCCCACGAGCAGGCCGAGGGCCAGTGAACCCGACACGTTGATGAGGAACGTCGCCAGCGGGAACGGGCGCCGCCAGCGCGACGACACCGCCACGTCCAGCACGTACCGCAGTGCCGCGCCGGCGCCCCCTCCCAGCGCGAGCCACCCGGCCAGGACGGCGTCGTCCCACGTCATGGGCACCACGGTGATGTTCACGAGGTCGCCCGCGCCCGGTCTTGTCGCCCCCGGGACGCCAGCACGATCCCGAGCATCGTCGCCACCGCGCCCAGCGCCAGCGTGGTGGCGCCGTAGAGGACGGCCACGGGGACATCGCCCCGGTCCATGAGCCTCGCGGCCTGCAGGGCGATGAGGGAGTAGGTGGTGAATCCCCCGCAAAAGCCGGTCCCGAGCAGTAGTCGCACACCTCGTCGTCGTTCCCGGCCGGGGCGAGCACCATCCCGGTCAGCACCGTCGGCGAGCCGGGTCGCCAGGTACCCGAGCGCGAACGCGCCCACCAGGTTCACGGCGAGGGTCGCCACCAGCGCCGGATCGGGGACCGCCAGTGACACCAAGACGCGCGCGTAGGTCCCGGCCGCGCCACCGAGCGCGACCAGTGCCACCGCGGCGGGGAACCTCACTGCGTCGGTCCGCTCACGTGGACAGTCCGGCCTCCAGGGCGGCGTCGAGGCCGTTGCGATCACCGGTGATCTCCAGGCCCGCGGCATCGGGGCCGACGCGGCCCCACAGCAGCAAGGCGAGCGTCTCCGGCGGCCCCGCCACCTCGACCACGCCCGTGGAGTCGGGGCCCGCACCGTCCGTACCGGGCAGCTCCCACTCCAGCGCGCCGAGGGCGCTCGCCCCGACCGGCTCGGCGCCCGCGGCGAGGCCCACCGCGGCCGGGCCCTCCGGGGCGTGGGGGACGCCGCGGAGGCGGATCGTCACCGCGAGCGGCGGGACGTGGGCGGCCATGTGCGGGCGCATGACGGTACAGAACTCGTCGACCGTGTCGACGGCGACGTCCTCCGGCACGGGCGTCGTCGCGGTGGCACCGTGCAGGGCGTTCTCGACGTCCCAGCGGTGGACGAGGGTCTCGTGGAGCTGGCGCCGCGGCCAGAAGTCGGCGCGGCCCGGGCCGGAGAAGGTCCAGACCAGGGCGTCGGGGGCCGTGTCGGTGAACGTCGCGATCATCTCGGCGGTGAGACCGGAGTACCAGTCGGCGAGCGCGGCGGCGCCCTCGGTCACCGGCGGCGCGGACTCCATGACCGCTCCCCTTCCCCCGGTCCGGGTGTCGGGCGTGGCCTCGCGGACCGTGGCGGCGCCCCACCAGTTGACCGCGCCCAGGTGGACCACCAGGTCGTGCACGGACCAGCCCGGGCACGAGGCCACCGGGGCGGTGACGTCCGCACCGGTCCCGAGCCCGTCCCCGGCCAGGGCGTACCGCACCAGCCCGACCTGCGCCTCGAGCGCGTCGAGCATCCTGGAGTAGGCGAGCCGGGAGGTCATACGCGGGTCGCCTCGTCGGACCCGGGGCGGTCGTTGCCGTCCGCCCGGCGGCGGGTGAAGTCGATCTGTCGCCCCGCGTTCGACACCGCCACCACGGTGCCGGTGCCGAAGATCCCGTCGCGGTCGAACAGCGAGGCGGTGCCCACGGCCACGCCGTCCGCGCTGACGTGCTCGTCGGCCTCGATCCCGATGTCCCCCGACCGGGGCAGCCGGGCCAGCGCCACGGTGAGGTCGGCGTTGATGAAGCCGATCCCCTCGTCGCCCCAGTGCGTCATGAGGCTCGTGGACTCGGACACGATCACGGCCCGCTGGAACGGGGAGGCCGGCTCGCCCTCCACCACGTCCAGCGGGTGGATCCAGAAGCGCTTCCGCTGGTCGTTCTGGTGCACGCCCATGTCGCGGTCCCACGAGGGGCCGGGCTGGCCGCTGCCGAAGAACACGTTGGTCCCCGGCCCGGTCTCCCCCGGATCCGCGTCGGCCGGCGCCGCGAGCTCCCGGCCGGACCGCCACACCGTCCCCGGTGGCTGTTCACCGCGGCGCAGCTGGACGAACGTGGCGCGGGCGACGGCCTTGCCCCCCTGGATCAGCCGCGCGTCGGCCACGCGGATGCGGTTGCCGCTGCGGATCTCCTCGGTCTGGACGACCAGGGGTTCGTTGCGCACCGGCGCGAACAGGTCCACCGTGAGGCGGGCGGGTTGGAACTCCTCGGCACCGAACTCGTGCTCGAGCGACCGGGCGGCCGCCACCACGACGGCCGGGCCGTTGACCATACTGTCCGACCAGGCGCTGCGGGCGTACCGGGTGGGCAGGTACGCCCCGCTGTCGTCCAGGGTGAAGAAGGCGCGTTCGCTCATCGGGCCACCCCGTCCGTGCCGGTGGCGCCGGCGTACGCGCCGAACCCGGCCGAGCCGCCCGCCGACCCCGCCGCCCACGACCGCAGGATCGCCGCGAGCTGCGTCTCGAAGTACTGCTCGGCGCTGGGCGAGGACCGCCACACACTCAGCTCCAGCGACACGACCCCGTGCAGCGACGCCCAGATCGCGGTGGCGGTCTCGTGCACGTCGGCCGACCGGAACACGCCCTCGTCGACGGCCGCGTCGACCACCTCGAGCAGCGGTTCGCGCCACAGCGCGTCGACGGCACTGTCCCCACCCCTGCCGTCCCCGGCCCCGGCGATCCCGGCTCGCGGCGACCGCACCGGCTCGCCCACGACCAGCCCGTACAGGCCCTGGTTCTCCAGTGCCCATCGCCGGTACGCGCGGCACAGCGACCGCATGTCGCCCTCGACGCTGTCGTGCCGCAGCGACTCGCGCAGGGCGGCCGCCAGTTGCCGGTCGGCCTCGTGCGCGACGGCCGCGAGCAGGCCGGACTTGCCGCCGAACATCGTGTAGATCGCCGTGGTGGAGGTGCCCTGGGAGGCGGCGAGCGGCCGCAGTCCCAGCGTCTCCGGCGCCGCGTCCCGGAGCCGTCGCGTGGCCTCGTCGAGGATCCCCCGGCGCAGCGCCTCGTCGTACTGAGCGTGGTGTGGGGCGCGGGTCGCGGCCTGGGTCGAGGCGCGGGTGGCCGCGCGCGGCGAGGAAGGGGTCACCCCGGCAGGGTACGACGACGACGACGACATCGGCGTCATAGCGGCGTGGCGTGTCGCGGCGGACGCCGTGATGCCGATGTCGTGGCACCGCCATCACGCCCGCGCCCCGCGCCGGGCCGGCGCCGCCGAGCACGCCGTGGCAACGGTGTCCCACCTGCTGTGACGGTGTTCCGATCCACGCATGGCTGCGCGCCGTCTTCGGTCCGTTCCGGACGCACGACCCGGCTGAACCAGGACAAGGGAATTCGGCGCCGGGCCGGGCAACTCGAGAGAGTCGGCGGGCCCCGAGCGGTCAGCGTGCGAAAAGGTCAGCGTGCGAAAAGAAAGGCCCGCAGCCCCTCGCGGGGACTGCGGGCCTTACCTTTGTGCGCGATTCCAGCTCGCCGCCTCGTCGAGTGGCGACAGGGTTAGTCCGCGTCCGGGTGTTGTTCGTACAGACCGGTGTCCGTATCAGTTGGCCGCGGCGTAGGCGTCCATGATGTCGGACGGAATTCGGCCGCGGTCGGAGACCTCGTAACCGTTGCTGCGGGCCCATTCGCGAATCGCCTTGGTATCGCCCGACGACGACGACTTGGCCGCGGCCCGGCGTGCAGGCTTGGCCTTGCCACTGGACGAGACACGATGGCCGTTCTCCACGTACGGAGCCATTACCTCGCGGAATTTCTCAGCATTCTCGTCGCTGAGGTCGATCGTGTATTCCTTACCGTCAAATGCGAACGTGATCGTATTGGCGTCGCTGCCGAGATCCGTTCCGTCGAGGTCGTCGATGTACTGCACCTGGAACTGCTGTGCCATGTGTTCTTCTCCCTTGGCCGACTCTGCTCTCTATATGAAGACATTATGCACAGGGAAGTCGACATACGCACACGTATGTTTTGGATAACGCTTCTCGACAATGTTTTCAGTGCTGAACTTTTCGGGGATATTCCACAGTTGTTCAGTGGCCGAAAGAGTCGGAATTCTCGCGATATCTCCGCACGATGAGATCGACGATCTCCGGGTGTGCGCCGAGTGGCGGAGAGACGATATCCCCGCCTGCCGCGGCCATTCGATCGGCGAAGAAACCGGGGGCGAGAAGGTGGGTCGCGACCGCCACCCGACGTCGCCCCCCGGTGCGGAACTGTTCGACCGCCTCGGCGACGGTCGGGACCGCCGCGGAGGCGAAACCCGAGGTCACCGGCACGCCCATGAGGTCGGAGAGCCTGTCGGCGAGCGCCCTCGTCTCCGCGATCGACGACGCGTTCTTACTCCCCGCCGCGCCCAGGACCACGGCGTCCGCGCCGAACGCGCCCACCGCGCCGGCCTCGGCGAGCCGCTGCATCAGCGCCCGCACGACCTCCGGTTCCGCACCGAGGTGCGGCGTCTGGACGACCGGGCCGGGGGCGTCGCGGCAGGCCTGCCCGACGTCGTGGGTGACGTGGTAACCGCGGGCAAGGAAGGCCGGGACCACGACCGTCGGTGCGCCGTCGGTGAGGATCCGGCCCGGGCCGGGTGACTGGACGTCCACCCAGGAGAGTCGGCAGTCCACGCCGGCCAGCTGCTTACGCGCTTCCAGCAGGACCCGACCCAGCACGCGGCGGCCGGCCGCCGCCCGGGTGCCGTGGGCGACCAGCAGGAGGCGGGGGCTCATGACGTCATCCCGGGAGCGTTCACCCTTCGAGCATGCCGCAATCCGGGTGCGGGGCGGCAGCTGCTCGGCGACACTGGGGGGATGAACGCAGGCGGCAGGCGGGGTGCGCGGCCAGAGGTGACCGTGGCCAACTGGGAGGCCGTGTACGACTTCTACGGCCCCGGTCGGCGGCGCGACGGCTTCACCCACCCGCTGCTGGCCCTCGTCGGGGCCGTTTATGCCCCCGAGCTGCGGATCGCGCCGGAGACCGTGTCCGAGCTGGACCGTCTCCACGACGCCGGGGTGGGGATCGTCGTCGCCGCCAACCACCCGTCCAAGCACGACCCGTTCGTCCTGGCCTCGGGCGTGTTCGACAAGCGGGTCCGGTTCCTGTCGAGCGGCACCGGCCTGACCAAGGACCCGCTCTTCCGGGGCCCGCTGCGCCCGGTCTTCGAGTACACGGGGACGGTCCCGGTGTTCCGGGCCAAGAACTACCAGGGCACGGCTCGCGAGGTGCACGACGCGGCGGCGGCCCGGCTCATCGGTCTCTGCGTGGATCGTCTCACCTCGGGCGGCGTGGTCCTGACTTTCGTCGAGGGGACCAACTCCTCGGCCGACGACCTCCGCACGCTCCGTCTCGACTCGGTCAAGAAGGGGGTGGGCCAGATGGTCCGCGGTGTCCGCGAGGGGGGCGGCCGGGTGGCGGTCCTACCGGTCGGGATCGTCTACCACGGGCGGGAGCACGCCAGGACACCTCCGCGACGCCCCGTGCTGGCCGCGGGCCGGCCCATCGTGTGGGAGGACCCGGGGGCCCCGCCGGCGATCGACGAGGTGCGAAGCGCGGTGCGGGACGGCATCGACGACGCCCTCACCGCCGCCTGGGGCTAGACGGCCGCCCTGCCCGGACTGCCCTGCTCAGACCACGCCGGGGACGACCTCGAACTCCACCCCGACGGCGTCGAGTTCGCGGGCCCGCGCGGCCAGGCTGGCCGCCGCCGCGATCCGCACGACCCCGTGTCCCGCGGCGAACCGCGTCGCCACCAGTTCGGCGACGCGGGCGGCGGGCAGGCCGGGTCCGGTCTCGAGCACCTCGACGTCGTCGTCGAGTTCCGTCAGCAGCGCGGCGTCGGCCGCGCCGTCGGTGACCAGGACGTCCGCGGCGTGGACGAGGCGTCGGGCGCGCACGGTGAGCAGGTCACCGTCGCCGGAGCCACCCACGAGCGCGACCCACCCGGTGGCCGGGCGGCGCCGGGCGCGGAGGCCGGCCGGCGCGGTGGCCAGCGAGCGCGCCACGTGGCGTCCCACGCGCACCGACCGCCGGGGGTCGCCGGAGTCGACCGCGATGCGCACGAGGCCGGCGGGCGTCGCGACGGCCGTCCGCGCGGGTACCCGCGCCGAGCCGAGCCCGGCGTCCCCCGCGGTGACACACCAGATGCGGCGCTGCTCGCACAGGGCGGCGATCTCCGCGTCGACAAGGGGGTCGCCGGTGGCGACGTGCACCATCCAGGGACTGTCCAGGTCGGATGGGGTGAACGACCTGGTGACGACGACGAGGTGGTCGGATGCCCGCTCCGCGAGGTCGGCCATGGCCGGGTCGACGCGCGGGGCCACCACGCGCAGGACCGCGCCGGCCTCGAGGAAGGTCTCCGCCCGGCGGGCCGAGACGGGCCCGGCACCGACGAGCAGCACCTCGCGACCGGCGAGGCCGACGGTGAGCGGGAGCCCGTCCAGCGCCGGCGTCGGTGCCGGGCCGGCGGGCGGCGCCGAGAGCGCACTGGTCACAGGTGGATGCCGCACTCGGTCTTGGACGATCCCGCCCAGCGGCCCGAGCGGGGATCCGCTCCGGCCTCGACACGGCGGGTGCACGGCTCGCAGCCGATCGACGGGTAGCCGTCGTCGAGCAGCGGGTTGAGCAGGCAGCCGTGCTCGGCCGCGTAGTCGTGGACACGCTCGAGGGTCCACGCGACCAGCGGGTTGATCTTGACCATGGAGTGCTTCTCGTCCCACTCGACCATGGCCGCGCCGGCCCGGTGGTCGGTGTCCACGCGGCGCAGGCCGGTGATCCAGGCCTCGTAGCCGGACAGGGCGGCGTCCAGCGGCTCCACCTTGCGCAGGCGGCAGCACAGCTCGGGGTCGGTCTCGAAGGGGCGCGGGCCGAGGGCGGCCTCGTGCTCTTCGCGGGTCGCCGGGCTGCGGACGTCCACCACGTTGAGGCCGGGCGTGGCCGCGAGCGCGTCGCGGACGCCGACGGTCTCGGAGAAGTGGTAGCTCGTGTCGAGGAACAGCACGTCCACGCCGGGGGCGTGGGGTGCGGTCATCTCCGGCACGACCGTGTTGGCCATGGAGCAGGCCACCGCGAGCGCGTCACCGAAGGTCTCGCCCGCCCAGGCCAGGACCTCGGCGGGGTCGATCTCGGAGTGGTTGCCGTAGAGGCCGCGGTCGTCGAAGCGACGGCCGGCCTCCTCGGCGATCGCCTTGAGCTCGGAGGTGGTGCGCTTCCGGCCGGGGCCGGGGGTGAGGACCGTGCTGCGGGGCAGCAGGTCCAGAGCTACAGCCGTCATACGAGGGCCTCCTCATCCACCCGGTGCGCCCACTCGGCGAAGGTCTCGCCGCCGGCACCGGTGTCCATGTACTTGCGGATCACGCGCTCGACGTAGTTGGGCAGCTCTGCCGACGGCACGCGGAGGCCGCGGACCGTGCGCCCGAGCCCACCCGACTCCTGGTCCTGGGAGGCCAGCCCGCCACCCAGGTGGACCTGGAATCCGGGGGTGTCGCCGTCGAGCAGCTGGCCCTTGAGCCCGATGTCGGCGGTCTGGATCCGGGCGCAACTGTTGGGGCAGCCGTTGAGGTGGATCGACAGCGGCGTGCGCAGGGGCGCGTCGTCGGCGAAGCGCCGCTCCAGCTCGTCGACCAGCGCGGTGGCCGTGTCCTTGGTGTCGACAAAGGCGAGCTTGCAGAACTCGATGCCGGTGCACGCCATGGTGGCGCGGCGGAACGAACTCGGGCGGGCGTACATGCCGATCTCGGCCAGTCCGTCGACCAGCTGGTCGACCTTGTCCGGCTCGACGTCCAGCACGAGCAGCTTCTGGTGCGGGGTGAAGCGGACGCGCTTCGATCCCGCCGCCTCGGCGAGGTCGGCGACCTGCGCCAGCTTCTCGCCGCCCACGCGGCCGACGGTCGGGGCGGCGCCCACGTAGTAGCGGCCGTCCTTCTGCTCGAAGACGCCCACGTGGTCACCCGAGCCGACACCGCGGCGGGGTGCCGGGCCGTCCGGCAGCTCGCGGCCCAGGTACTCGTCCTGCATGACCTGGCGGAACTTCTCGGCGCCCCAGTCCTTGATGAGGAACTTGAGCCGGGCGCGCGTGCGCATGCGGCGGTAGCCGTAGTCGCGGAAGATGCCCACGACGGCGGCCCAGACCTCGGCGGCCTCCTCCTGGCGGACGAACACGCCGATGCGGGTCGCGAGCTGCGGGTTCGTGGACAGGCCGCCGCCCACCCACAGGTCGTAACCGGGTCCGAGCTCGGGATGCTCGACGCCCACCAGCGAGATGTCGTTGATCTCGTGGACCACGTCCAGGCTCGGGTGGCCGGTGATGGCGGACTTGAACTTGCGCGGGAGGTTGGAGAACTCGGGGGTGCCGATGTACTTGGCCTTGATCTCGGCGATCACCGGGGTGGGGTCGAGGATCTCGTTCTCGGCGACGCCCGCCACTGGGCTGCCGAGGATGACGCGCGGGCAGTCGCCGCAGGCCTCGACGGTGTCGATCCCCACGTCCTCGAGCCGCTGCCAGACGGTGGGGACGTCCTCGATGGCGATCCAGTGGTATTGGATGTTCTGCCGGTCGGAGATGTCGGCGGTGCCGCGGGCGAAGTCGGTCGAGATCCCCGCGAGTACGCGCAGCTGGTCGGTGGTGACCGCGCCGCCGTCGGTACGGACGCGCATCATGAAGTACTCGTCCTGCAGCTCGTCGGCCTCCAGCTTGGAGGTGCGGGAGCCGTCGAGGCCCTGCCTACGCTGGGTGTACAGGCCCCACCAGCGCATACGGCCGGAGAGGTCGTCCGACGGGATCGAGGCGAAGCCCTCCTTGGAGTACGTGTCCAGGATCCGCTGGCGCACGTTGAGCGCGTCGTCGGTGAGCTTGAACTCCTCGTTGTGGTTCAGCGTCAGCTTGCCGTCGATCTTCCACTGCCCCTGCGGCTTGGGCGCCCGCGCGGGACGAGCAGGGCGGGGGGCGGCTGCAGTATCGGTCATGCCCGCGACAATAGTCAGAACAGACTGGTCTGTCTATCCAGGGTGACCTAACCGACCCCCGCCCGCCCGTCGTCACTCAGGTGACGTCGAGTTCAGGCCCCCGGCAAGGTCGAGCCGAGATCCCCGGCGATGCCGAACAGGGTCCCCCAGAGGATCTGGACGATGTGGAACGGGAGGAACGTCGCCGAATCCACGAGGGTCGAGCCGGACTCCTGTACGAGACTGCCGGCCGCCGCCATCGACGACCCGGCGAGCTCTACGAGACTTCCCATGATGCACTCCTTCCGGAGCTGATCTGACGACCCATCCCTGTGGTGGATCCGCACCCCAGACGCCCCGCCGTCAGCCTAGGCATTTCCTCATAAAGTGGGAACCGTGCAGCATAACGGTTAGGCAATTAGTTAAGGAGCGGAAAGTTCACGATTCGGCGGTGGCGTCGGCCCCGCGACCGACCGTACTGTCTGAGACATAGCCCACAGCTGGTGGGTACCACATCGAAAGGACACACCATGTTCTCTGATTTCTGGGCAGGACTTGCAGCGGGCTCGGCCGAGCTCATCCCCGCGCCGTTCGGTTCGGCGGCCATCGACGGCCTGCTGCGCCTCCCGGCCTACGTACTCGGCACCCTCAGTGGTGGCGCGGAGCTGTTCGGCTCCTGATCTGATTCGACACGCCCCGGTGGTCCGCCACCGGGGCGTGTCGCGATTTCGGAAGCTTTACATCCCGCAGAAGTCGAGCCAGGTGTCGACCTCACGCCTGGCCTGCTCCCGCCCGAGGACATACGCCTCGGCGAGACGGTCGACGCGCCGCTCGTAGCTGCGGATCATCACCCGGTGCGGGCGGAAGACCAGTGCTTCGCCCGACTCCTCCAACGCCTCGATCTCGTCGAGGGTCTCGTTGTAGAGGGCCCAGCGGTGCATCAGCGCCTCCCCCACCGCCGGGAACCGGCGGAAGTAGGAGCGGTAGAACGGCGTCAGCCGCCGTGGCGGGATCTTCCGATACCCGTGCGGCTGGGTGAGCACCACCAGGAACTTGTCGTACCCCGCGTCGCGAGCCGCCGACAGCGGGATCCCGCCGTCGTGGCCCAGCGCCCCGTCGACGTAGTACTCGCCGTCGATGAGCACGGGCGGCATCCACACCGGCATCGTCGACGACGACCGGACCATCCTCATGAGGTCGCTCATCGACGTGATGTCGTCCTCGCCCCAGAAGACGGTCTCTCCGTCGGAGCAGCGGAACGTCCCGATCCGCGCCTCGGTACCGCTGGCGTCGAACGTCTCGAAGTCGTACGGGAGCACCTCGTCCGGCAGTCCGGCCTGCTCGTAGATGTACTCGGCGTTGAACAGACCCTTGCCGCGGGCGAAGCTTCGCCAGTCGCCGAAGTTCGGGTCCGCCGCCATCTCCACGAAACTCTTGCGGGCCCGGACCGCGTCGCGTGACACGTAGTTCGCCAGGTGGGAGGCACCCGCCGAGATCCCCGCGACCAACCCGGTGTGGATGCCCGCCTCGATCAACGTCTCCACGACTCCGGCGGTGTGCACCGCCCGCATACCGCCGCCCTCGAAGAGCAGGGCGACGTCCGGGGCGGTCGGTGCGAAGTCGGTCACGACTCCCAGGGTAGGTCGGATCGCCTCCGCGGCCGTGATCCGATACCGTCACCGTGTGAGCGCTGTCACCGACTTCATCGTGTCCATCAACGACGTCTACTGGTACGCGGTGATCGCGCTACTCGTCGTCGCCGGTCTCTACTTCTCCGTCACCACCCTCATCGTCCAGATCCGGATGTTCCCGGAGATGATCAGGGCGATCTTCGAGAAGCCGTCGGACATCGAGGAGGACAAGAAGGGCATCTCCGCCTTCCGGGCCTTCACCATCTCCGCCGCCTCCCGCGTGGGTACCGGGAACGTCGCCGGCGTCGCGATCGCGATCACGGTCGGCGGGCCGGGCGCGGTGTTCTGGATGTGGCTCCTCGCCATCATCGGCGGCGCCACCGCGTTCGTCGAGTCCACCCTGGCGCAGCTGTACAAGGTCAAGGGCAAGGACTCCTACGTGGGCGGGCCCGCCTATTACATCCGCGACGGGCTGGGCTGGAAGCCGCTGGCCATCGCCTTCGCCGTGATCATCACCGTCACCTACGGGTTCGTGTTCAACGCCGTCCAGGCCAACTCGATCGCGCAGTCCGTCCGCAACCAGTTCTCCCTCGAGGGCTTCACCCCGGGCCTGATCATCGGCATCGCCCTCGCCCTCCTCGTGGGCGCCGTAATCTTCGGTGGCGTCCGCCGGTTGTCCGCGGTCACCGAGATCCTGGTCCCCGTGATGGCCGTGGCATACATCGTCGTCGCCCTCGTCGTCGTCGCCCTCAACATCACCGAGGTCCCGGGGATGATCTCCCTCATCGTCGGCCACGCGCTCGGGCTCCGCGAGGTCGCCGGCGCCGCGGTCGGCGCGGCCATCATGCAGGGCATGCGCCGCGGACTGTTCTCCAACGAGGCCGGCATGGGCTCGGTGCCCAACGCCGCCGCCACCGCATCGGTCTCCCACCCCGTCAAGCAGGGCCTCGTCCAGGCGCTCGGCGTCTACTTCGACACCATCATCGTGTGTTCGGCCACCGCCTTCATCATCCTGCTGACCAACCCGGAGTTCGGCGGTGACCGCGAGGGCATCACGCTCACCCAGGACTCGCTGGCCGCCTCGGTCGGCGACTGGGGCGTCCCCTTCCTCATGGTCGTCATCTTCTTCCTCGCGTTCTCCTCCATCCTGGGCAACTCGTACTACGGCGAGGCCAACATCACCTTCCTGCGCGGCAACCCCGCCGCACTGCGTACCTTCCGCATCCTCGTGGTGCTCGCCGTCCTCGGTGGCAGCCTGGGCTCGGTCGACCTCATCTGGAACCTCGCCGACCTGTTCATGGGCGTCATGGCCACCATCAACCTCATCGCGATCATCCCGCTCGGCGGTCTCGCGGTGGCGCTCCTCCAGCACTACCTGCAGCAGCGGGCCAAGGGCCACAACCCGGTGTTCCACCGCGACGACCTTCCCAAGGCGCGGAACGTCTCCTCGTGGGACGGCACCGACCCCATGACCCACCAGCACGTCGCCGACGATGCCCGCGAGGTCAAGGCCGAGAAATGACCCCCCGCACGAGCGCCCGCGACCGCTTCACCGCGCTACCCAAGGCGCACCTGCACGTGCACCTCGAGGCAGCGATGCGAGAGGCCACCCTGAGGCAGTGGTGCGCGGAGGACGGCATCGAGGTGCCGCCCCTCGTGGAATATGCGGACTTCACCGCGTTCCTCGGCGCGTACGGCCTGCTCATCGATCTGCTCCACACCCCGGAGCGGGTCGGACGGCTACTGGACGAGGTGGTCGCCGACGCCGCCGCGCAGGGTGTGGTGGCGCTGGAGTTCGCGTCGATCCCCGAGAAGGCGGTGGCGTTCGGCTCCGCGGAGGAGGCGCTCGAGTTCATCCTCCCGGCCGCGTCCGACGCCGGGCGCCGTCACGGCGTGTGGACCGGGTCCATCGTGAGCATCGACCGCGGCGCCGGCCGCGAGCACGCACTGGAGGCCGCCCGGCTGGCCGCGCGGTTCGGCGACCGCGGCGTGGTCGCGGTGGGTCTGGTCGCCGACGAGCGCGGTAACCCCGTGGCCGACGCGGCCGGGGCGTTCGCGATCGCCCGCGACGCCGGGCTCGGGGTGGTGCCCCATGCCGGCGAACTGGCCGGCCCGGACGAGGTGCGCTCCGCGATCGAGCTGGGCGTGGACCGGATCCAGCACGGCGTCCGCGCGGTGGAGGACCCCCGGGTGCTGGAGCTGCTGGCCGAGCGCGGGACCTGCCTCGACGTGTGCCCCACCTCGAACGTCGTGCTGGACGTGTACCCCTCGCTGGAGGAGCACCCGCTGCCGCGGCTGCTCGAGGCCGGGGTGCGCTGCTCACTCGGCGCCGACGACCCGCTGCTGTTCGGCGTGGACGTAGTCGACGAGTACGTGGCCGCCCACGAACGGATGGGCGTGTCGGTGGCGCGGCTGGTCGGGGTGGCGCGGGCGTCGATCGAGGCGTCGTTCGCGCCGGACGACGTCAAGCGGGACGCGCTCGCCCGGATCGAGGCCTGGCGCCTCGACTGAGCGCGGGGCGCGCCCCGGGGCGGGGTCAGGCACCCGCCTCGGGGTCAGGCGCCGCGGCGGATGCTGTCGGCGGCGAGGATCATCGGCACCTGGAGCGGGAGCCGGCCCCACGCGATCACCTGATACGGCCACACGGGCTTGCGACGCCAGGCGCGGACCATCTGCAGGTTTCCCGGGAAGACGCCGATGAACAGTGCGGTCGCGACCGCGCCGCCCAGCCTCCGGGTGGCGGGCGCGGCCAGCAGCCCGGCGACCGCCACCTCCACGACGCCCGAGCCGTAGGTCCACGCGCGCCGACTGCCCGGCAGCTCCGGCGGGATGAGTCCGTCGAACGGCCGGGGCGCCACGAAGTGCAGCGCCCCCATCGTGCCGAGGGCGGCGGGCATGGCCCAGTAGCGGACGGTCTGAGAAAGGGGGCCGCGGGTGGTCGCGTTGCTCATTCGCCCGAGACTACGGGGGCGGCGGGCCCCTCACCGGACCTCGGGTAGGACCCGCTCGCCGAGCAGGCGGAGCGACTCCCAGCCCGCCTCGACCGGGATCCCCCCGCACAGCGGGTGGGTGGTGATGAGTCCCAGATCGCCGTCACGCACGAGTCGTACCAGCTGGTCGGGGGTCGCCACCACGTAGACACCCTCGTCGCGCAGTTCGTCGACGGTGCGGGCGTCGGAGTGCACGAAGGAGTTGCGGGTGCCGCCGGCGTCGCCGGCGCCGGTCTGCCAGGCGCGGTACCCGAGGGCGTCGGCGAGGAGGTGGTGGCCGTACCGCGCCCAGAACTGGTCGGGGTCCTCGGCGCAGAACACCGTCGCGGGGCCGGGAACGGGTTCGACGACGAGGCCGGGCCGATGCCCGTGGGCGAGGCATTCCGCCCGGTACAGCGCGGTGAGCTCGGGATCGTCGACCTGCGGCTGGAAGTGCATGCCGAGTCGCCCGGCCCGCCGGGCGGCCGCCCTGCCACCGCCGAGGAAGATGAGGGGGTGGGGGCCGGAGAACGGCCGCGGGGTGGGCGAGGACCGCGGGGAGCCGTCCGCCGGGTCGTCTCCGACCGGCTCGCCCCGCCAGGCGGCCAGAATGGTCTCCAGCTGGGCGTCGAGACGAGCGCCCCGGGTTCTCCACTCGCGTGAGTGCAGCGCGTACTCGACCGGGCGGTAGCCGAGCCCGAAGGTGAAGCTGACCCGGCCCGAGGCGAGGTGGTCGAGGACCGAGATGTCCTCGGCGAGACGGACCGGGTCGTACAGCGGCGCGATGAGCGCCCACAGCGTGATGGGGACGCGGCTGGTCACGGCCGCGACCGCCGACGCCGCGATGAGCGGGGACGGCAGATAGCCGTCCTCCGAGGCGTGGTGTTCGGAGAGGTTGACGGCGTCGTGGCCGGTCTCCTCGGCGTAGCGGGCCATGTCGAGGGCCGCGCGGTAGCGGTCCCGGCGCTCCTCCGGCCCGGCGCCCGGCGCGCGGAAGTCGAACCGCGTGACGACGTAGACCACTACACCCGCGCCCCGGCCAGCTCGGTGTACGCGGTGCCCCGCTCGTCGCGCTCCCACCAGGTGTCCGCCGGCGCGGCGCCTGCCCCGGTGCCGTCCGCGCCGGCGGCCCCCACGCCCTGCCTGACGAGCTCCCGCTTGAGGATCTTGTTGGTCGCCGTGGTGGGCAGGTCCACGGAGATCCGGACCCAGCGCGGCCATGCCTTGGGCGACAGGTCCGGCTGCGAGGCGAGGAACTGCTCGAACGCGGCCGGCTCCAACTCCGAGTCGTGGCGGGGGACGATCGCCGCGGCGAGCTGGTCACCCACCCCGCGCGGATCGGGCAGACCGTAGACGGCGACCCGCGAGACCGCCGGGTTGCGCAGCAGGATCTCCTCGACGATGCCGGTGGCCATGTTCTCGCCGTCGACGCGCAGCCAGTCCCCGCTGCGCCCGGCCAGGTAGACGAAGCCGTCCGCGTCGCGGTAGGCCAGATCGCCCGACCAGTACATCCCGTCCCTCATGCGGTCGGAGGTCGACGTGTCGTCGTTGTAGTAGCCGGCGAAGAACCCCGCCCCCTCGGTGTTGACGAGTTCGCCCACACACTCGTCGAGGTTGGTCACGGCGCCGTCGTCGTCGAACACCGCGCGGGGACACTCCTGACCGGTCGCGGGGTCATACACGGCGACCCCCGGGAACGGTTCCCCGATCGACGCCAGCGGCGAGTTCTCGGTCCGCACGATGATCACCGCGAGTTCGGTGGAGCCGTAGGCGTCGCGGACCTCGCACCCGAACCGCTGCGCGAAGGCGGGGATGTCCTTGGCCGCGGCCTCGTTGCCGAACGCGGCGCGGAGCGTGGTCTGGGCGTCGTCGGGGCGGGCCGGGGTGTCGAGGATGTAGGCCAGCGGCTTGCCCACGTAGTTCATGTACGTCACGCCGTAGCGACGGATGTCGTCCCCGAACCGGGTCGCACTGAACCGGCGGGCCAGCGCCATGGTGGCGCCCGCCGCGATCGCCGGGGAGAAGCCGCTCATGATGGCGTTCGAGTGGAACAACGGCATGGACAGGTACAGCACGTCCTCGGAGGTCAGTCCGAACGACGGCGCGAGGTTCTCCCCGGACATCGTCACCGTGAAGTTGCCGACCTGCACCGCCTTCGGATCACCCGACGTGCCCGAGGTGAAGATGAGCATGAACGGGTCCATGGCCTCCACAGGCGGCGGGTCCTGGGGGGCGGACGACGACGCCACCAGCGCCGCCCACTCGTCGGAGTCGGTGTCGATCACGCTGACCTCACCCAGATCGAGGCCGTCCAGCAGCGGCTTGAGTTCGCAGTCCGTGAGGATGACCTGGCACTCGGACTTGCGGATGTCGCGGGCCAGCCCCTCCCCCCGGCGGGTGGCGTTGAGGCCGACCGTGACGTATCCGCCGAGCGCGCCGGCCGCCAACGCGTAGAGCATCTCCGGGGTGTTCTCCAGGAGCGTGGCCACGTGGAGCGGCCGCGCGGGATCCAACATCCCCGTGACGGCGCCGGCCCGGGCGTCGGCGCCCGCCAGGTAGTCACGCCAGGTGATCGAGGTGTCGTCGTAGCGGATCGCGACGGAATCGGAGTCGGCGTGGCGGCGGAGTTGCTCACGGACGGTGTCGGCCATGTGGGAATTCCTTCACAGGAAGCGGTGTGATCTGGATCATAACCACGGCGCTGACATGCGTTAGGGAATCGCGGACGGGAACCGCCCCGGCACTCGGTTTTCTGCAGCGGAACGCGCGCGCCTCTACTGTGGCGAGCACTCCGACTGGACAGTTCGCACCACGAATCCGACTCGATCAACGGGAGACCACACATGGACGTCGCCGCCGTCGCAGCCACCGCACCGGACGCACCCCTGGAGAAGACCACGATCCGGCGTCGGGACACCGGCCCGGACGACGTGCTCATCGAGATCGAGTACGCCGGCATCTGTCACTCCGACATCCACCACGTGCGCGGCGAGTGGGGGAAGACCACCTACCCCGTGGCGCCCGGGCACGAGATCGTCGGCATTGTCCGCGAGGTCGGTTCCGAGGTCACCCGGCACGCGGTGGGCGACCGCGTGGGCGTCGGGTGCCTGGTCGGCGCCTGCCACGAGTGCGCCTCCTGCCAGGCCGGCCAGGAACAGGAGTGTGAGCGCGGGTCGGTCGCGACCTACGGCTCCCCGCTGCCCGAGGGCGACCCCGAGGGCCCGGTGACGAACGGCGGCTACTCGACCCACATCGTGGTCGAGGAGCCCATGGTGGTGTCCGTACCGGACGGGCTCGACCCGGCCGCGGCGGCGCCGCTGCTGTGCGCGGGGATCACCATGTTCTCGCCGCTGAAGCAGTGGAATGTCGGCCCGGGCACAAAGGTCGCGGTGATCGGCATGGGCGGACTCGGACACGTCGGGGTGAAGCTCGCGGTGGCGATGGGTGCCGAGGTGACGGTCCTGTCGCAGACCACCTCCAAGCGGGACGACTCGCTGAAGTACGGCGCCGTGGAGCACTACGCGACCGCCGGAGACGAGGGCAAGGCCACCCTCCGGGAGCTCCGCGGCACCTTCGACGTCATCCTCAACACCGTCTCCGCGAGCCTGCCGATGGACCGGTTCCTCGCCACGCTCAAGCCGCGCGGGGCGCTGGTCAACATCGGCATCCCGACCGAGCCGATGTCGGTGCGGGCAGGGTCCGTCGCCGCTGGGCGCAGGATCCTGACCGGATCCATGATCGGGGGGATCCCGGAGACCCAGGAGATGCTCGACTTCTGCGCCGAGCACGGGATCACGGCCGACATCGAGCTCATCTCGGCAGACAAGATCAACGAGGCGTACGACCGTGTTGTGAGCTCGGACGTCCGGTACCGGTTCGTGATCGACGCCAAGACGTTCTAGGGGTGAGCGTCAGGTTTCACCGGTGAACCACATCCAGATGAATGTCGCCACGAATCCCACCGTCGAGAGGATGAGGACGGTCCGGCTGTAGTGATCCTCCCAGGCCATCTGGATGAACCGCCGCTTGAACTCTTCCCACTTGCCGTCCCAGAATCCGGGTTCCGGTTCCAGGGCGGGGTGTTCGTAGGGGTGCGGGTCGCGTTCCGACGGGTCGTCCCATCTCTGCCCATACCTCATGGTCGTGTCACCTCTCTGCCGTGTGGGCCCGGTACCGGTCGTGAGCCATATCGCCCGCCTGCTGTCCCAGGTACGTCCCGACGGCCGCACCGATGCCGGCGCCGATGAACGTGCCGAGGGGACCGAACATCGTTCCTGCGACGGCGCCGGCTGCGGCGCCTCCGAGCGCGCCGCCACCCAGAGCCCCGAGGGTCTCCGCGACGGCCTCGCCGGTCGACGTCTTCCCCTGGGCGTGGGCCTTCACGCCGTCGTACACCGTAAGCCCGCCACCGACCGGACCGGCGACCCTACCGAGTCCCCGCAGTCCTGTCGCCGCGGCTCTGCCGAAGTCGTCAGGGGCCGGGTTGAGCATGTGCTTCCCCCGCGTCAGTGGATCGAGTTCATCGGCGACGTCCGGATAGCCCCGAGACGCGGCCCCAGTCATCGCGTCCACACCGCGACCGGGCCACGGGTCGTCCGGGCCCGGGATCGGCGACCGGTCGACCTCAGGTGGGATCGCGGCGTGCAGCCGGGCGGCGATCCCGTCTATCTGGCGCCCGTAGTGATCATCGAGGGAGCGCACGGTGTCGACCGCGGAGCTGATCGCCTCCGCATGCTCATCTACCGTCGATTGATCGATGTCGTCGCGACCAGACAACGGACGCACCGACGATTCGCCCACCTGCAGTCCGGCTGCCTCGGCATCGGCGATCCGATCTCGAACCGTCTGAACTGCCGGCCCCAGCGCAGCGTGCGAGTTCCGGAGAGCATCAGCCAGATCCTCTAGTCCGTCAGCCAGCGTGCTGACGTGCGACTTCTCACGTTCCACGGTGTCGAGAACGGCGTCAGCGGCCTCCCCGTCCCAGCCATCATCCAGCTCCACCGCACCGTCGACCAGGTCCCTCCGGATGCCCTCCGCCACCGAGCCCCGCCGCCCGACCTCGCCGCCGGCGCCCGCCACTGCGGACACGTCCCAACGACGAATGTCGCCGACTGTCCAGCTCACCGCCGGGCCACCGCTGCGAGGAGAGCCGCGAAGTCCTCATCCTCGGCCTCGAGGAACCGGTGCGCCTCGGCAGCGAAGTCGGCCAGGCCCCCGAGCCGACCCGCGATTCTCGAGGCGCACACCGCGGCAGCACCGCACGCCCGGTCCACCGCCTGCTCGATCGCCGACCCGCCCGGAAGACCGCCGCCCAGACGTGCCGTGACCTCGGGAAATGTCACCTCCGCGGCCGCCTCCCCGCAGTCGCGGAACACCGAGACCGCGCTCGCGATCTTCCCGGCATCCGCCCTGATCGTCCCGTCGGGCACGAGCCCTCCTCGTCGTCGTTCCGGTCTACTACCGGGACGCCCCCGTGGCGTCCTCACCATGTACGACGCGCGCCCCACGCCGATCGGTTCCCCCGTGTCGTACCCGTGGTGTGTACTCGGGAGTGTGGAAGGGACACCGGTCACCGCCGGTTCCACCCACGACCCGGCGGCGTCGCCCGGCGTCGGGACCTCTCCCCTCGAGGAGTGCACCATGTCGCTCACCTGGACCCCCACCCTCGACCGCGCGCTCGCGGTCGCCGCCCGTTGCCACGCCGGCCAGACCCGCAAGGACGACCCGACGCCCTACATCGCCCACCCGGTCGCGGTGGCGCTGATCGTCTCGGACTTCACCTCCGACGAGGACGTGGCGGTCGCGGCGCTGCTGCACGACGTCCTGGAGGACGTGCCGCCAACGGTGTACTCGGCCGACGACATGACCGCCGAGTTCGGCGAGCGGGTCACGGAACTCGTCCGCGGCGTGTCGGAGGAGAAGACCGCCGGTGTCCAGACCCCGCCGTGGCGGGTGCGCAAGGAGGGCTACCTCGCGCGACTGGCCGAGGACTCCCACGAGTGCCTGCTCATCTCGGCCGCCGACAAGATTCACAACCTGCGCTCGATGGTCACCGCGCACGAGCGGCTGGGCGGTGACATGTGGGGCCTGTTCAACGCCGGGCCGGAGGAGAAACTGTGGTTCTACCGCGCGATCGCCGACGCCGTCGCCGAACGGCTCGGTGACTGCACCGCCTCGCGAGAACTCCGCCGGGCGGTCGACGACGTGGCCGCCCTCGCACCGGTGGGATGACGCCGTGCGTGACCAGCTCTCCGGCCCGGGCAGCGCGCCGCTGCGTCCCGCGGAGGACCCCTGGGACGGTTTCGAGACCACACTGGCCGGGCATCTCCGCAGGCCGGGGGCGGTCGGCGCGATGGAGTTCACCCCGCCGTCCGACGCGTCCGGAACGCGGGGGCGGTGCATCGTCCACCTCGCGCCCGGCGGCGAGCGCGCCTGGGTGACCGTGCGCCTCGCCGGTCACCCCCTCGTGGAGGAGATGATCGCCCACACCGCCCCCGCCGCGCCCGCCACCATCGCCCGGGCGGTCGTCGATGCCTGCCGCGACCGGCTCGGGGTACCGCACCCCCAACTGCTGACCCTGCGCTGCCAGGGCACGGTCGGGCGGCACACCGGACCGCTGCGTCTGCTCCGCTGGGACTCGATCCCCATCGGCAACGACCCCGCCGACCACCCGAACCCCATCGACGTGGCGGTGGAGGTGGCCGACCACGAGGACGCCCGGGAACGGTTCGAGGCGATCGTCGAGAGAGTCACGGGACGGGCCTGCGTGGTCGACGACCACGGGGCCATCGTCTTCGACCACGTCGGCCACCGGATGCACGTCTCATTCGACGAGGACGAGCCGTACGCACGCATCTGGGCGTGGGTCGTGCGGGGAGTGCGCTCCAGGTCCGACGCGGCGCTCGAGCTGGCTCGACTCAATCTCGACGACGACCGCACGTCGTGGATCCTCGACGGCCGGCACGTCCTGCAGCGGACCACCGTGCCGGTCGCCCCGCTGCTCCCCCGCCACGCCCAGGTAGCGCTCGAACACTTCCTGTTCACGTTCTCCTCGACGCGGGACGCGATCGCGGCGAGGCTGGGGCCGCGGTAGCAGCACAGACGAGAGCCGGTGCATTCGATGACCTGAATGCACCGGCTCTCTCCGGCGACCCTGACGGGACTCGAACCCGCGACCTCCGCCGTGACAGGGCGGCGCGCTAACCAACTGCGCCACAGGGCCGTGCTCGTGGCACGGGGTAGGACATTAGCGGAACTCATGGACTCGCCCTCCACCGCCCCCGGCAGATCTGCCGTCCGGTGAAATCAGGCATCGAACCGTTCCTCACCCGATCGGCCACTCCCCGCGCTCGGTGAGGTCGTCGGCCTCCGGGGTGACGGCCGTGGGCTCGCAACCGAAGCCGACCATCTCCGTGCCGTCCTCGAGCGTCACCCGACCGAGTTGCATCGGCCTGGGCAGCTCGTCGAGGAAGCTTCCCAACGCGGCCGGGGACATCATCCACCGCTCCCCGAGCAGTTCGGCGCCGTCCGGGTGACGCAGGACCCCCGGCTTGGGTGGCTCGGTGCCGAGCCGGTACATCCGGTAGTCGGCGCTGGAGCGGACCGGTCCACGCCACGCGGCGCCGCGGGAGGTGAGCTGGTGTTCGAGCGGGCCCCCGCGGCGGTGTGCGCCGAACACCACCAGATCGACCGCCGGCGCCCCCGCGCGCAGCGGCCACGGAGCGAACGGTTCCGCCTCGGACCCGGCGTCGCCGGCGAGGTCGGCCGCGATGTCGGCCACCGGACCGTCGTGGAAGGGCCGCCCCACCACGGTCACGCCGAACGATGCCCTCCCGCGATCCCCCTCGTCGATCTCACCCGTGGGCACCGCCACCGCGCAGAGGTCGAAGAGATTGCAGAAATTCGTATAGGTACCCATCCGGCTGTTGAGGGCGATCGGGTCGGAGTCGACCTCGGCGATCGTCGGGTGGAACGGCGCGGTGGGCACGAGCAGGGCGGCCGCACCCAGTCGGTCGAGCTCGGCGAGAGCCTCGCGTCGCAGCCCCTCGACTCTCCGCCGGTCCCGCAGCAGATCCACCGCGGCGATATCGCGAGCGGGTGCGATGATGCCGTCGACGATCGGATCGACGCCCGCGTCCGCGCCCCGGGCGGAATCGAGAAATCCGCCGACAGCCTCGTATCGTTCCGCGACGAGCGCACCGTCGTAGAGCAACCGCGCTGCCGCCAGGAACGGCGCGAGGTCGATCTCCACCACCCGGTATCCGAGCGACCGGGCCCGGTCGACGGCGGCCGCGAAGGCCTCGGCCCAACCCGGGGCCATCGCCACCAACTCACGGGGGACGGCGAGCGTCGCCCCCGGTCCGGCCGCGAGTGGTGTGTCCGTCGGCCACCTCCGGGTGCCCTCTCCGCCGGCCATCACCGCGGTCGCCCGCCCGGCGGTATGGACGTCGCGCGCGAACACCGTCACGCAGTCATAGCTGGCGCAGGCCGGGATGACCCCGTCGGTGGAGACCACGCCGAGAGTGGGCTTGATCCCCACGATCCCGTTGAGTGCGGCCGGGATCCGGCCCGACCCGGCGGTGTCCGTGCCGATGGCCAGGTCGCAGATCCCCAGCGCCACCGCCACGGCCGAACCCGAACTGGAGCCCCCTGAGATGTGGCCGGGGCGGTGAGCTGCCCGCACGGCCCCGTACGGGCTACGGGTGCCCACGAGACCGGTGGCGAACTGGTCGAGATTCGTCGCCCCCAGCACCACCGCTCCTGCCGCGCGCAGTCGTGCGACGGCCACCGCGTCCCGCTCCGGGAGGTAGGCGTAACCCGGGCAAGCGGCGGTCGTGGGCAGTCCCGCCACGTCGACGTTGTTCTTGACCGCCAGGGTCATGCCCGCGAGGGGCCCGCCGCCGGCGAGAGAGGCCGCCATGTCGGCCACCAGGTCCTCCCGATCGCGGACCTGCAGGAACACCTCCGGCCGGTCGGCCTCGGCCAGCCGGGCCAAGACGTCGTCGACCAGCGCCTCAGCGGCAGCGCCTGCGTGGACCCCCGTCGTCGTGGCGCTCATGCGCTGAGCTCCCCACTGGCGGCCCAGCGCGCGAACTCCTCGGCGCGGGCGTGCTCCATCCGGCGCCTCGCGGACGCGATGGACTCGCCCTCCCGCGCGCAGAAGGCATTGTGCTCGGCCAGGGAGAACGTGTCGTCGGTGATGTCGACGAGACCGCGGCCGGCAGCGGTATCCGCCCGGAGGTCCGCCAGCTCCTCGGACGAGACGGGATACCAGGAGATGCGGTCGAAGTGCCGCAACAACCACGGGTGCTCGGCGTCGAAGCCCGGCGCGGGTTCAGGGTGCCGGTGGTTCCAGACCTGCGTGGTGCGGCCGACGAACTGGTAGCCGCCGGGCCCCTCCATCCCGTAGATGCAGAGATAGGCGCCGCCGATCCCGACCGAGTTCTCCGCTGTCCACGTCCGGGCGGGGTTGTACTTGGTCGTCACGAGGCGGTGGCGCGGGTCCAGGGGCGTGGCCACCGGGGCTCCGAGGTAGACGTCCCCGAGCCCGAGCACCATGTACTCGGCGTCGAAGACGGTGCGGTAGACGTCGTCGGCGCTCTCCAGGCCGTTCATCCGGCGGATGAACTCGATGTTCCACGGGCACCACGGGGCGTCGTCTCGCACGCCGTACATGTACCGCTCGATGGCCTCCTTGGTGGCGGGGTCGTCCCAGCTCAGCGGAAGCCGGACGCGCCTGCTCGACACCACCAGATCCTCGGCGGCCGGCAGGGCGGCCTCGGCCTCACGCAGGGCGTCCAGCGTGGCGGCCACCGAGCTGCGACCGGGAGTGATCTTTACCTGCAACGACCGGATGCCGGGCGTGAGGTCCTGTTGGCCGGGCACGGGATTCGAGAGCAGGTGCAGGTAGAGGGCGTGGGCGCGGGCGCGCAGCTCGAGATCGAGTTCCATTCGCCCGTATTCGACCAGGACGTTGTCGTCACCGCCGCGGCGGTACGTCACCTCGGTGACGCCGTCGGCGGTGTGCCCGCGGCCCAGCACGCCGTCGTCGCGGTCCCCGCCGTCACCGAGGACGTAGGGCCGGCCGGCACTCCCCGCGCCGCCGATACCGGCGCGCTCGGGTGTTGCGTCCACCCGCACGCGGACGAACCGCACCGTGTCGCCGGGAGCGAGTTGCCCGAGCTTCCACCGGTCGCTGCTGACCACCGTCACCGGGCAGACGAAACCTCCCAGACTCGGCCCGTCCGGACCCAGCAGGATAGGGGTGTCGCCGGTGAAGTCCAGTGCCCCCACCGAGTAGGCGTTGTCGTGCAGGTTGGACGGGTGGAGTCCGGCTTCGCCTCCGTCGGGCCGGGCCCATTTCGGTCGCGGCCCCTCGAGACGGACGCCCGTGCGGTCGGAGTTGAAGTGCACCGAGTAGGTGGACGCGTACAGCTCGTCCATCCCGGCGCGGGTGAGGAAGTCGGGAGCGCCGTGGGGCCCCTCGGCCACGGCGACGTGCCAGTGATGCCCGATGGCAGGGATCTCCTCGGCGAGGATCCGGCGGGGTACACCCGGTCCGGGCTCTCCGACCGACAATGTGTCCCCCGCGACCAGAGAGCGCCCCTCGTGTCCGCCGAACCGTCCCAGGGTGAAGGTCGCCGACGACCCCAGGTACGGCTCGACGTCGATCCCACCCCGGACCGCGACGTAGACCCGCATGCCCGGCCCCGTGATCACCGGGACGTCGAGCACGGATCCGGCCTCGAGCCGCACCGGCTTCCACTGGGCAACCGGCTGGCCGTCCACCGTGGGCCGCACGTGGGCGCCGCCCACGCACACCGTGACCGCGGAGTCCGGCCGGACCCTCAGACCACCGCGCGTGCACTCCAGCCCGGCGGCGCCCTCCGCGTTGCCCACGGCGATATTGGCCAACCGGAGGGACTGGCAGTCCATCGCACCGGACGGCGGAACGCCCACGCCCCAGTACCCGGTTCGGCCGGGCCAGTCCTGGACGGTGGTGATGAGCCCGGGGGCGAGGATCTCGAGGCGGGACATGGTGGTTCTCCTCTGGAGAGTGAGGGACGTGATGTGGCGGTGGGCCCGGTTCAGGCGGTGACGATCATGCGGACCGCCGTCGGATCGAAGCCGTTGCACGGGTTGTTGATCTGCGGACAGTTGGAGACCAGGACGATCACGTCACGGTCGGCGCGCAGCGACAGCCGCTTGCCGGGTGCGGAGAGCCCGTCGACGATCCCGAGCGTGCCGTCGCCGTCGACGGGGACGTTCATGAAGAAGTTGACGTTGGGGACCAGATCCCGCTTTCCGAGCCCGTACCGGGCGCCTTCCCGGAGGAAGTTCTCCACGCAGGCGTGCTGGTGGCGCGTGTGGTGGCCGTACCGCAGGGTGTTGGACTCCTGCGAACAGGCCCCGCCGAGCGTGTCGTGGTTGCCCACCTCGTCGGCCGTGATCGTCACCAGTGGGTCCCCGGCGTCGTCCCGCAGGACACTGCCGGTGGTGAGGAAGATCGACCCCTGGGCGGCAACGGTCGCCGGGGCACTGTAGCGGCGGGTGGGGTCGTGCGCGTCGTAGAACAGTGTGTCGACGGCCTGGTTGCCCTCGAGGTCCACGATGGTCAGGGTCTGCCCCTCGTGGAGGACGCGTGACCAGGCGGCCCTGGCGGCGACGATCTCATCGGCGACCACGGCCCCGTCTGCGAGCGAGAGGTCGTCGGCGGCGCCGGTCCGGGGGTCGGCGGAGACGGTCGTGGGTGTCATGGGGGTTCTCCTCAGTCGATCTGGGTGGAGGCGCGGTGGGCGGCCTCGGAGTTGGCGACGGCACGGCGGTATTCGAGGTCGTCCCCGACGCCGGGGAGGGTTCCCTCGCAGAGTGCGTCGAGGTCTTGCGGCGCGCTCCACGCCAGGAGCTCGACGGTCCCCGAGTGGTACTGCTCCGACGGATCCAGCGGATGGTCGGCGACCGCCACGGCCAGCACGACGGGCAGGTGGACGACGAGGTCGATCGTCGCGCCCGCGCCCGCGTTTCCGGTGGACACCAGCGAACCGTCCGCGTCGACCCGGATCCCGTGGAAGAACGAGACGGTGTGCGGCAGGTCCCGTTCGGCCAGTCCGTTCTTGAGCGCCGCCAGTAGCAGCAGTTCCCGTCCGGCCGGTGACTCCGATTCCGGCGCGCCGGCCCCGTAGCGGGCGACGTTGCCGGCCAGGGTCGAGGCCCCGCACAGCGCGTCGTGGTGGCCGGAGGTGTCCGCGACGATCGTCGCGAGCACGCGCCCCTGGTCCGAGAGCAGCGGATGGCCGGTCCCGAGGTAGGCCTGCCACGGGACCTTCACCGTGTCGGCCGTGTTGAGTCGCTCCCAGGGAGCGTCGGCGCGCCACATCATGAGCGAGGCGCAGGCCGTGCCCTCCCGGTCGGTGAGTCGGATCCGGGTGCCCCGGGCCAGGGTGACCGCGGTGTACCGGCCACCGGGGATGGACTCGGCCCACGTCAGTCGGTCAGCCGGGACGTCCGCCGGCGGATCGGGCCAGTCGGTGGCGGGGACGACCGGCATGGCGTCGGTGATCGTGCCTGCCTGGGCGCGGGCGTGCCGGCGGGCACCCGAGGTGGTGGATGTTCCTGCGGGGCCGGGTGCGGTGGTGCTGGTCATGACTGGTCACTCTCCGATCTGGACGGGGTTGGGGTGGGTCTTGCCGCGGGGGAAGCACAGGATGCCGACGCCCACCACGGCGACGACGGTCGCCACGCCCGCCCACCGCAGCCACGGTGTCTCACCAGACGGGTCGAAGATCTCGGCCCGTGGCCAGGCGAGGTTGATGGTCATGAGCAGTCCGTACGCCACGGCGAGGACGTTGACGGGGATCCCCCAGCGGCCGAGCGAGAACAGGGGCCTGCCCTCGGCGTCGGTGAGCCGGGGGCCGTTCGGCCACCCCTTGAGTCGACGCATGAGCAGCGGTCCGGTCACGCAGAGGTAGGCCAGGTAGATGAGGATGATGCACACCGAGGCGAGCGTGGCGAAGATCGCGGAGTTGCCGACGTTGACCAGCAGGATGCCCATGCAGGCCAGTCCGATCAGAACGGACGGCGCGATCGGGGTCCCGGTCCGCGGGTGGACGCGCGAGAGAGTCGTCGAGAACGGGAGCCTGCCGTCGCGTGCCATGGAGAACATGAGCCGGGTGGCGGCGGTCTGGATGGCGAGGGTGCAGATGAAGATCGCGACGACGACGTCGGCGAGGAGCACCTTCCCCCAGAAGTTCCCGAGGACCGAGTTAAGTACGTAGGGAAGGCCCTCGGTCGCCAGACGCCCGTCGGTGAGGCTGGGCGCGGCCATGAGCGCTCCCAGGATCATCAGTCCACCGCCGATGGCGGAGACGGTCAGTGCCATCCGGATCGTCCGGGGCGCGATGCGGCGGGGATTGACCGTCTCCTCCGCGAGCTCGCCGGCCGAGCCGAACCCCACCATGACATAGGCCGCCATCAGTCCCGAGACCACCCAGGCCCAGATGTACCCGGGTTGATCCCCCATGCCCGCGGTGTCGAAGACGACCTGGGGGCCGCGGACCGCGTGGGTGAACAACGCGAGGACCACGGCGATCACACCGACGATCTCGCACGTCACGCCGATGTTGTTGACGTAGGCCATCCACCGGACGCCGATGGAGTTGATCACCGTGGTGATGACGAGCAGGACCGATCCCAGCAGGACGGCGTTCGTCGATCCGGATGGTGAGGTCAGCGCCGGGTCGTCGCCGATGATCTGGAAGCCGGACCAGATGCTCGGAAGGACGACCTGCAGGGCGATGGCCGCCGCCGAGGCGGTGACGATCTGGGCGAGGATCATGAACCACCCGCCGAACCACCCCACGATCTCCCCGCCCATCCGGCGGGACCACTGATAGATCGCGCCCGAGATCGGGTACCTGGCCGCCAGTTCGGCGAAGCACAACGCCACGAGGAACTGGCCGGCGAAGACGATCGGCCAGGTCCAGAAGAAGGCGGGGCCTCCGAACCCGTACCCGAGGCCGAAGAGCTGGAAGATCGTCGTGAGGATGGAGACGAACGAGAACCCGGCCGCGAATGACGCGAACGTGCCGAGACTCCGATGGAGTTGCTGTTCGTAGCCGAAGTCTGCGAGGTCGTCGTGATCACCCCGGCGTTCGGGAACCGGGGTGGTGAGACCGGGTGAGTCGCTCATGTCCGGTGCTCCTCTCGGGGCGGGCCGATGAACCCGATCTCGGCGACCGCGGTTCCTGTCGTGTGACAGTTTTGCTCGGACGCATGACACCCGGGTTGCACCATGTTTCGATCGGATTAACAGGCACTCGCGCCCGCTCCCGGCTGACGCACGGGCCGTCTGACGTGGTCGAATGACCCCATGACACCTCCCCGGGCCGGCGACGATGATCGCACTCGCGCGTGGTCGGACGACCTGCGACGAGAACTGGAATCGAGGCTCGGCCCGACCGTGGCGGACACCGTGTGGGTCACCGGTTCGGTGGGCCGCGGGGAGGCGGTCCCCGGCAGTGACCTGGAATCCCTCGCCGTCGTCGACCACCGGGACCCCCGCGCGGTCCGGCGCGCCGTCGCGGCCACCGATCTCTCGACACCACCGTGGTACGCCGAGACCTCCGCGGCCTCGGCCGCCGATCCCCGCTTCGTCCGGACGCGCGCCGGATGGTCCACGGCCGCCGAGGGCTGGGCGGACGCGCCCGCGCGGAACCTGGGGGTCGTGCACCTGGGCCTGCTCGCCGACGCCCGCCCCCTCACCGACGACCGACGCGACCCGGACCTCCTGCCGCGCATGGCCGTCGATGCCGTTCGTGCTCATCCGGCCGTGCTCGCAGACGTTCTCGCGGACGCGCTCTCGACCCGGGCCTCCGTGCCGTCCAGACTCGGCCGGACGTTCCGCGGAGACCCCGTGGTCGACCTCAAGACAGCGGTCATCACCCCGGTCGTCAAGATCGCGCGGTGGTCCGCCCTGCGCGCCGGGGTGGCCACCACCAGCACGGGCTCGCGCCTCGAACTGGCCGCCGACCCGGATCTCCTTCCG
This sequence comes from Dietzia sp. 111N12-1, assembly GCF_001658045.1. Lineage (NCBI taxonomy): Bacteria > Bacillati > Actinomycetota > Actinomycetes > Mycobacteriales > Dietziaceae > Dietzia > Dietzia sp. 111N12-1. The sequence goes on from NZ_LSSV01000029.1 coordinate 30,874, forward strand.
CCGGACCGGTGGGAGTCCCTGCGCGTGGCCGCCCGATTCGTCACCGGTCTACGGTGGGACGTCCGTCTGCGGGCGGACCCCGACGGCCCCGGAACCGACCGGGTCCCGCTCTCCGTGCTCACCACGGCCGAACGCGCCGGACTCCGGTCCGTCGCGCGGGAGATCTCCGGCGTCCAGCGCGCCCTCGACTACCTCCGGTCAGCGGGCCAGATCCGAGATCCGGGGTGACCCGCCACCCGTGCACCGCCGCGATGCTCGCCATCTCGGCGTTGGAGGGATGGGCACCGGGGGTCGACGACGACGAGGTCCTCGATCTCGTCGACCGGGGCGCCTCCGATCGGCTCATACGCCTCCACGTCCTCGAGTCGATACCGCCGGAGGCCGTACGACGGCCCCGGCCCGGGATCCTGGCCCGCCGCGTCCCGTACTACCTCAGGGGAACGCGGGTACTGGAGAATTCCCTCGGCATCACCACGGAGAGGCCCCTGGCCCGGGCGGAAGCCCTCCTGGCGGTCGCCGCGGGGGCCCGTCTCCTCCGTGAGCCGGCGTCCGCTCCGACGACCGTCTCCGGCATCCATGCCGCACTGTTCGGCGATGTCTACGCCTGGGCGGGCCTCCCCCGGATGGTCGGCCTGTCCAAGCAGGGTTCCGTGTTCGCCGCGGCAGACCGCGTCCCCGCCCTCGTCGCCCCGCTGGAACGACCGGCCGACCTCGTCGCCGGAGCGCTGGACTCCGCACGTGCACCCGCACCCCGGAGGGCGACCATCGCCCTGGCCCTGGCCGACTGGTACGCCCGCTTCAACCACGTGCACCCGTTCCGCGAGGGAAACGGGCGCGCCGCAGCCGTCGCCGCCCTGCTCGCGGCACGCGCGCATGGCGCGGACCTCGACTTCACCCGTACCTCCCGCGCGACGTGGGTGCAGGCCGCCGTATCCTCCTTGCCGACTCCTCCCCGCAGGACCGTCGATCCCACGGCGCACCGGTTCGAATTCCTCCGTGTCACGATGGACCGGTCCGTCGACCCCCACGCCACCTGACGGCCGGGACGAGAAACATCGCCGGACCGGCGTGGCGAAAGGACCTCCGTGGACACACCCGGCCGACCCCGACTCGTGGACCGCAGGCGCCCCGGAGCCACTCCGGCCGACGAAATCCTCGATGCCGCGGCGGAACTGTTCACCACCCGCGGATACACCGCCACCTCAACCCGCGCCATCGCCGACGCCGTCGGGGTGCGCCAGGCGTCGCTCTACACGCACTTCCCGACGAAAGCCGCGATCCTCGGCTCCCTCCTCGACACGACGGTCGGGCCGACCCTGGAGATGGCCCGCCGGTTGCGCGCCGAGGGGCGGGACCCCCGGGAGACGCTGCTGACGCTGGCGACAGTCGACGTCGAGGGCCTGCTCGCCTCACGTTGGAACATCGGGATGTTGTACGTGCTCCCGGAGGTCACAGGGGAGGACTTCGCCGGTTTCCGCGGCGCGCGCTCGGAACTCAGAGGGATCTACCGGGAACTCGTCGCACTGTGTCGACCCGACCTCGATCCCGCCGACCCCGCCCTCGACCTGCCGTTCCGGGTGGTCGAGGCGGTGATTCCGCACCGGCAGGATCATCCCGGGGTCACCATCGACCCGGTGCGATGGGCGACGGCCGCGACCCGCGCGATCGGCATCAGCTGAACGGTCTTGTCGTACCGGTGGGGCACCATGGCGGTGTGACCGGATCCCAGGCTCATCCCAGCGCCCTCGTCGCCGAGGTCCGCCGTCTCCGCGGCACCGACCCGCTCGGCCGGATCACCGTCCTGGTGCCGTCGTTCGGTGCGGCCAGGGACGTGGTCCGGGCGCTCGCGCTCGACGGCGGGGCGGTCAACGTGGCGGTGAGAACCGCCGACCAGGTGATCAGCGAACTCTCGGCTCCTGCACTGGCCCCACGGGCTGCGCTCCCCTTCCCCCTCCTCGCCGCCGCGGTCGAGAAGGCGCTGGACAGCGATCCCGGACATCTGGAGGCAGTGGCCTCCGAACCCGTCACGGGACAGGCCGTGGCCCAGGCGTGCCTGCGTCTGGGGACCGTCGAGCCGGGTTCGGTCACCGCGGAGACCCGGCTGCACTCGGAGGTCCTCCGGCTGGCCGACGAGGCCCGCGCGATGACGGGTGACGCCTACTACACGCAGTTCGAGGCGGTGAGTACCGCGCTGGAGCGTTTGGATGTGCTGGGGCGGATCGTCCTGGCGGCCCCGCTGCGCGGAACGCGGGCCGAGCGCAGGCTGCGGTCAGCGCTGGAACAGCGCGGCATATCTCCCCTCCCCGGTACCGGATCGGAGCACCTCGCCTCCGCCGCCGAGCCCGGCAGCGCGAAGGCGATCACCGGCACCCACGTCCTCCACGCGTCGGACTCCGATGACGAGGTGCGCGCGGTGGTCCGTTTCGTCCGCTCGCGCCTGGCGGACGGGGTCCCCGGCCACCGGATCGGTGTCTACTACCCGTCACCGGACCCCTACCTGCGGCTTCTCCACCGAGCATTCGGGGAGGCCGGGATCGCCGTCTACGGCCCCTCCGACGCCGGGCCGGGTCGCTCTCCGGCCGGCCGCACGTTGGTGAGGCTACTGGGACTCGACGCCGGCCGGATGCCCCGCGCCGACCTGCTGTCGATCATCGCCGAGGGCGCGATCGTCCCGTTCGACGAGGAGGGTGCTGCCGTCTCGTCCAGGCGCCTGGAGATCCTCACCCGAACGCGTTTCCCCGTCATCGGCGCCGGCGACTGGGACCGACTGGCCGATCACCTGCGGCTGCGGGGGGAGCCCGGGGCCCTCGGCGAGAACGAACGGGCCGCGGCGGCTGCTCTCCTACGCCTGATCGGGACCATCCGCTCCGAGCTCGCCGCCGTCGACGCCGCGCGTTCCTGGGCCGAGGCGGCGGAGGCCGTCACCGGACTGATCACCTCACTGTTCCGTCAGAGTCCCGCCCGGGCAGCCGCACTGGTGGTGGTCGGTTCTCTCGGGGATCTCGACACCATCGCGCCCGCCATCACCCGGGATCGAGTGGTCGGTGCGCTCGCCACGCGGCTGGACGGAATCGTCGACCGCGTGGGCGAGGAGGGCGCCGGGGTCGCGCTGGGTCCGATCGACGACGCCGTGGGGCGCGACCTGGACACCGTCTGCGTGGTGGGCATGGCGGAGGGACTCCTTCCGGTCCTGCACAAGCCCGACCCTCTCGTTCCCGAAGGCGCAGTCGAGCCCCCCTCCTCCGAGCGGCTCGACGAGCGGTACCGGGTTCTCCAGCTTGCGCTGAGCGCCGGCTCCCAGCACCGAACGTGCTCATTCCCCCGCGGATCGATGCGAGGCGGCGGCAACAGGATCCCGTCGCGCTGGCTCCTGCCCACCCTGTCCGAACTCACCGGGAAACCGGTTCGTGCCACCAAGTGGCAGGAGGACGTCGCCGGGTGTCCGGCCGTCACCGCCGTGCCCTCGTTCGTCGACGGCGTGCTGACCCCGCCGGCCGCCCTCGGTTCGGACCCGGCCACTGTCTCCGAACTGCGGATCCGGCAACTCTCCGCCAACGGCTGGCTGGCCCGGCCAGGTGCCCCTGGTCTGCTGGTTCGAGCACACGAGATGCGTCAGGATCGCCGGCGAGGACGATTCACGCGGTTCACCGGTGATGTCTCGGCAGCTGCGCGCCTGCTGACCGTCCTCGACCATCCGCTCTCTCCCACGAGGCTGGAGGACTGGGCCCAGAGCCCGTATCTGTTCTTCCTCTCCACGGTCCTGAGGGTCCGGACGCTCGACGACCCGGCCGCGGAAATCGAGATGGACCTGCGCGACTACGGCGACCTGGTCCACTCGATCCTCCAGCGCTACGTCTCCGATCGCCTCCAGACCGGGGCCGGCCCGGACCGCGAGCTGCTCATGACCGCGTTGCGCGCCGAATGCGAGGCGGCGATCGCGACGTCACCGGGACTCGTCGCCTCACTGTGGCGACGGCGGGAGATCCTGCTCGCGGCCGAACTCGACCGGTGGTACTCGGAGGACGAGACGGACTTCCGAGCGGGGTGGGAGCCGGCCGCGACCGAACTCGGGTTCGGCCGAGGGGCCCCCGACGGTTCCGTGATCGAGATCCCCTTCGAGGTGACCACCTCCCACGGCACGACCACGGTGTTCCTCGCAGGGTCCATCGACCGGCTCGACGAGCGCGGAGAGTCCCAGCGGGTCACCGACTACAAGACCGGGACGCCGCCCGCGGTGGAGGAGCGGCCGAGCGAGGAGGACCCCACCATCTCGGGGACACGATTCCAGTTGCCGCTCTACGCAGCGGCCGCCGAGTCCGCTCGCGATCTGCCGGTCCGCGAAGTCCGCTACTGGTACTGCACCGAACGGGGCGAGTTCGAGCAGATATCCCTCGACGTCACCGTCGACCTCATGGACAAGGTCCGCGCTGACGTGGGCAACCTGGTGGACGCCCTCCAGCGTGGATGGTTCCCCCTCAAGGGCGGGCGCGGCTCGTCCCGTGATCTTGCGAAGCTCATCGGCGGCTCCGAGCTCGACCGCGCCTGGGAGCTGTTGTCCCAACAGGACCCGCTCGCATCCCACCCCGCGTTCGCCGGCCTCGTCGCCGCCGATCCGACCGAGCACGAATCGGAGACGTCCTGATGAGTACCCTCCCCGACCAGGCCGCCCGGCTCCGGGTGGAAACGGACACCTCCGTCACGCTCTTCGTGGAAGCCGGTGCAGGGACCGGTAAGACCCATGCCCTCGTCAGCCGCCTCAGCACTCTGCTGTTGGACGACGCCGTGCCCGTCGACCGCATCGCCGCGATCACCTTCACCGAGAAGGCGGCCGCCGAGCTCCGCGATCGCCTCCGCGTGACACTCGTGGACAAGCGCGCCGAGGGCGACCACCGGGCGGATGCCGCTCTCGCGGGGCTCGACACCGCCGCCATCGGCACGCTGCACTCCTTCGCCCTGCGGCTGCTCTCGGAGAACCCCCTGGAGGCGGGAATTCCCCCGAAGGTCACCGTGCAGCAGGACACCGCCGAGTCCAGCGCCGTCGACGCCCTGTGGCAGGAATGCGCAACTCTCCTGTTCGGCAGCGGCCCGACCGCCACCCGGTCGGGCAACCTGGCGCGGGCCGTCGACGACATGCTCGATGCCGGTGTGACGGCCTCCGCGTTCCGCGAGGTCGTCGAGGCGCTCCACCGCGACTGGGACCGCCTGCCCACCGACCTCCTGTACCCCGACACAGCCGACCTGCCCGTGTCGCCGGATCTCGCCGAGATCATCGCTGCCGTGGGATCGATCGTCGGGTGGCGGGATTCCTGCCAGGACGAGACGGACAAGCTCTATGCGGTCCTCGACGCACATGAAGCCTGGGGGGCGACACTGCAGGACGCTTCGTCCGACCCGTCCGCGTCGCCCTCCTGGATGGAACTCCTGGGCAAGCCGATCACCGCGGGAAACGGCGGTAAGGGCGCGAATTGGGGCGGGACGGACGTCGTGAAGGAGATAAAGGCGGAGATCAAGCAGCTCTCCTCGATGTGCGAGGCGATCCTCGTCGAGCACTGGCGCCCACGTATCGCCGTGGTGCTCGACGCTCTCATCCCGGTGGTGCGGAGGCACGCCGCCGACCGGCGCCGCCACGGCACCCTGCAGTTCCACGACCAGCTCGTTCTCGCGCGCGAACTACTGCAGGACCCGACGGTCCGCGAACGGGTCCGGGCACGCTACCAACGAATTCTCATCGACGAGTTCCAGGACACCGACCCCATACAGTTGGACATCGCCGAACTACTGACGTCCGCGGCCGCCGGATCCGGGCCCGAACCGGGCCGACTCTTCACCGTCGGCGATCCCAAACAGTCCATCTACCGATTCCGCCGCGCCGACATCGCCACCTATCTCCGGGCCCGGGGCGGAGCCGACAGTACGGGCGGTGCGACGGGCGGGGCCGCCATCGAGAGACTGAGCACGAACTTCCGCTGCTCACGTCCGGTCCTCCGCTGGGTCAACGAGGTGTTCTCCGAGGTACTCATCGCCTCCGACGGCATCCAACCCGAGTACCGGGACCTCGAACCGGCACCGAACCGGCCCGAACACGACCCCACCCACGGACCCCGGCCGTTCGTCTTCCGCACCGAAGACGTCCCCCATCACTGCCCGCCCGACTCGAAGGAGGCCACCGAACGCCACTGGACCGAGGCCGCCGACGTGGCAAGGGTGATCGCCACCGCCATCCGGGAAAGGTGGACCCACGAGTCCAAGGATGGTGAGCAGACCCCACTGCGGCTGGCGGACATCGCGATCCTCCTGCCGTCGCGCGGTTCTCTGCCGATGCTCGAGACCTGCCTCGACCACGCGGGGATCGACTACCGCACCGAGGCGTCCTCGATCGTCTACGGGACGCCGGAGATCCGCGACCTCCTCCTGGCCGTCCGCGCCGTCGCCACCACCGCCGACGAGGCGTCCCTCGTGGGCGCGCTGCGGTCACCGTTGTTCGCCTGCGGGGACGACGACCTCCTGCGCTGGCGCGCCGCCGGCGGCACCTGGGCCCCCGGCGCGCCGGCACCCACGGAGCTCGCGGCGTCCCCCGTCGCAGACGCGATGGGATACCTCTCCTCCCTGTCGCGGCACACGCGGCGCCCAGGCGAACTCCTGGAGAAACTCGTCCACGATCGCATGGTCTTCGAGTCCGTGGCCGAATCGCCGCGGCGGCGCGACCTGTGGCGACGGATCCGGTTCGTGATCGAGCACGCGTGGCAGTGGGAGGAGTCCGCCAGCGACCCAGCGCGTGCCGACCTCCGTGACTACGCGGACTGGGCGCTGACGCTGACCGCGGAGGACGCCCGCGTCCCCGAAGCCGCCATCCCCGAGATCGGGGTGGACGCTGTCCGCATCAACACCATCCACGCGTCGAAGGGCCTCGAGTACCCGATGGTCATCGTGGCCGGGATGAGCCGGGGCTGGCCCACCAGCCGGGACCGGCTCCTGTGGACCGACGACGAGCCTCCCCGGCCGGCGGTGTCGTTCTCCGCCACCGTCCGTGACCCCGCCTTCACGGCGGCAGCCGAACGCGAAAAGCAACACGCGCTCGCGGAACGCATCCGCCTCCTCTACGTCGCCACGACCCGAGCGGAGAGCCGCCTCGCGGTCTCCGGCCACGGATACGCCCTCACCAAGAGCGGAAAGCCCCGGGCAGGACTGTGGGGGACCCTCCTCGGCTCCGTCATCGAGGACGCCGACGCGCCCGATCTGGTCGAGTACGGTGAGAACCTGCTCGACGCCGCCGCCGTGCCCGACGTCGACGTTCCCGACGAAGCGGAATGGGCCCGACGCAGCCAGCAGATCGCGGCCAGGTCCGCAGAGCGCGCGGGCTGGTCCGCGACCCGGATCGTGCACCCGGAGGTCGCCGACGGTTCCGCCGCCGCAGGTGCAGACCAGCGGCGCGACGAGGCGGCCGAGCCGCGGCCCCTCCCCGAACGACTGGCCGCCGCGTTGCGCGATCGGTTCCGCCCGGCCCCGACGCGATCGGACGAATTGCCGCCCGCCCCGCGGGGCACCCCACTGGCCTCGGGACCCGACGTCGGTACGGCGGTCCACCACCTGGCCGAGCACACGGACCTGACCCGGCTGCACGGACCGACAGCCGACCCCGTCTCCGCGGTCGCGGAGTGGGAGCGGTGGGCGGCAGACCAGTTGATCGCTCTCGGGCTGGGAGGTGAGCTGCGCGGGAGCCGCAACCCGGAAGCCGTCGCCGAGATGGTCTCCGTCGCGAGGACTGCCCTGACCTCCGAGCCCGTCCGGCGGGCGGCGACCCGGACCCACTGGGCCGAGCTACCCGTGGCAGGGCCGCTGGCCACCGCGGACGGGACGACGGTGGCGGTGGACGGGGTGGTCGACCTCGTGATGGAGGAAGCCGACGGCTCGCTGACGATCATCGACTACAAGACCGACGTCGCCGTCACTACCGACACCGTCGACGAGTACCTGCTCCAGCTGTGCGCCTACGCCGAGCTGCTCGGTGGCCCCACCGGCAGACCGGTGGGGCGGATCGAGCTGGTCTTCTGCCGCGGGGCCCGCCCGACCGTGGTCGCCCGCGACCTGGGCTGACGACACGGCCCTGCGGGGGCGAGCCCCGCCGCGGTCGGCCCAGGTGCCTCCGCACCGGGCAACCGCCCGCGACCGGGACGAACGCCTGGTAGAGCTCGACCAGCAGATCCACGTCGGAATCCCGCGTCCGGCGCAAGGGCAGAGGTTCCGTGCAGCAGCCCTCATGTGACCCATCTCTCGGTCGGCTCGCGACGCCCTGACCAGTGCCTATACCGGGAGAACCGAACCCACAGGATTGACCGAAGTTCCCGCCCGGATCAGTACGTAGGGTCCGAGGTATGCGCAACACCCTCATGCTCGAGGAACGTCGGCCAGACGACACCGGCGCGCCTCACCCGGACGTCGACACCACGCCCGGCGTCAGCCGAGTCGACGCCAGCAGTGTCGACGCCCCCCATGCCACCGTCCTCCCGGCGCCACTGACGACGATCATCGCCGTCCTAGCGGGCGGACTGCTCGGCGTCGCCGCGGTCTACGGGGTGGCGTCCAGACTGGCCGGCTCGCTCACCGCGGTCGCGGCCATCGTCATGGTCTTCGCGGTCACGCTGGCCGGCCCCCGGGTCCACGCGGCGGCCCGCACCGAACTCGGGCGGACGATCGCGGTCACGCTCCAGGCGATCGGGTTCGGCGGCGTCGTCGGCGCGCTGGTCATCGCCGCCTGAACCAGCGCCGACTGAGCCATCCCTATCCTGGTCAGCCCCGCCTGAACCGCGCGGACAACTCGTCGACAGCCGCCTCCTCCACCCCCGCGCCCTCCACGAGATACCGCCGCGCGTCACCGAACTCTCGCGCCAATGCGTCCAGGGACCGGCGGAGATTGGCCTCCTCGACGCCGATGAGCACCTCTATCGCCTCGAGCTTGTCGGGCATCTCCGCCTGCACGTAGGTACGGATGGAGGAGACGAAGTCCGCGGACATCTCCCGCGTGAGCAGGTAATCCGCGATCACATCCTCCTCCCGGACACCGGCGACCAACTGCACCAGCGCCGAGACCCACCCGGTGCGGTCCTTGCCCGCCGTGCAGTGCACGATCGCCGGGCCCGACGACACGGCCAGGGCGTGGACGGCCCGACCGAACGCCCGCCGCTCGTGATCACCCACCACGAACCGTTCGTAGGTCATGGCCATCTCGCGCCGCGCCTCCTCGGCCCCGGCCAGGCCGGACGCACTGAGGGTCGCCGCCGAGGTGTGCCCGCCCAGCACGTCGATCGGCAGGTACTCGGCCCCGGCGGGGACGACGTCGGGCTGCTTGTCGATCTCGGCGCCGGTGCGCAGGTCGACGACGGTCGAGACGCCGAGTTTCTCGAGCACCGCGAGGTCGTCGTCGCCCACCGCGAGGGTCGTGGACCGGTAGACGAGACCGCGGGCCATCGACCCGGACGGACGGAGTGCGTAGCCCGGGCCGGCCACGTCCCGGAAATTGTGGACGCTGGTGAGTCGGACATCGCTGACGACGAATCCGTCCCGGTCGAGGCCGACCTCGTCGTCGTCGGATCCCCGGACGACACCCTCGTCCACGTCGACGTTCCCGCCGTGTTCGCCGACCATCCCACGCCCCTGTTCGATCCCCGCGCGCCCACGTGGCGCGCCGACGCCTCGTTCCTACCCGATGCCGGCCGGACACGCCCACCGAGTGGGCCGGTGACCACCGAGGCTGACACCTGTCAATGTTGCTGGCCGTTTCCCCTGTGCGACGGGGCCCGGTCGCCTAGTGTCCGATCTCATGACCACAGCAGACTTCAATCCCGGGCACGACATGCAGCACGCCACGTTCGGCGACATCCTCATCGAGCGTTCCACCGACGACCACCCGGGACTGCTGTTCGAGGACGCCGCGTGGACCTGGCGCGAGTTCGTGGCCGAGGCCGCCGTCCGCGCGGAGATCCTGCGCGGCTGGGCGGAGGAGCACTCCGGCTCGTACGCGGACCGACCCGACCCCTACAAGCACCTCCACGTGGGCATCCTCCTGGAGAACGTGCCCGAGTACCTGTTCACCCTGTGCGGGGCGGCGCTCGCGAGCGTGACCATCGTCGGCATCAACCCCACCCGGCGCGGCGCCGAACTCGCCTCCGACATCCGGGGCGTGGACTGCGACGTGATCGTCACCGACGCCGACGGCACCGCCCTGCTCGAGGGCCTCGACACCGGCGTCGCCGCGCAGTTCGACATCGACTCCGACAAGTGGCGCGGCCTGCTCGCCGATCACGCCGGCGCCGAGCCCAGGCTCCACCCCGACGAGGCGCGCGACCCCCACACCCTGCTGGCACTGCTGTTCACCTCCGGCTCGACCGGCGCCCCCAAGGCCGTCATGTGCTCGACCGGCCGCATGGCGATGATGGGCACCATCAACTACCGGGGCCTCGTCCGCGACGACGTGGCCTACAGCGCGATGCCGCTGTTCCACGGCAACGCCCTCTTCGCCGCGTTCGCCCCGTCCGCGTACGTCGGCTGCACCTTCGCGATGCGCCGCAAGTTCTCCGCCTCGGGGTTCCTGCCCGACGTGCTGCGGTACAACGCCAGCTACTTCAACTACGTCGGCCGGTCACTGTCGTACATCCTCGCCCAGCCCGAGGTGCCCGAGGAGAAGCAGACGCGCCTGCGGGTCGTCTTCGGCACCGAGGCCTCCGTCCACGACCGGACCGAGTTCGAGCGCCGCTTCGGTGTGACCCCGCTCGAGTCGTACGGCAGCAGCGAGGGCGGTGTGGTGATCAGCCATACCGAGGACACCCCGCCCGGCGCGCTCGGCGTGGCCGGCGCCTACATGGACGTCGCGATCCTCGACGCGGATGAGAACGAATGCCCCAGGGCCGAGTTCGATGCCAACGGCGGCCTGGTCAACGCCGGCGAGGCGATCGGCGAGATCTGCAACGTCACCGGTGCAAAGCTGTTCGAGGGCTACTACCGCAACCCCGAGGCCACCGCCGAACGCAACGTCGGCGAGGTCTTCCACACCGGTGACCTGGGCTACCGCGACGCGGACGGGTACTTCTACTTCGCCGGCCGCTCCGGTGACAGGATCCGCGTGGACAGCGAGAACTTCTCCGCCGGGCCCGTCGAGCGCATCCTCGACCGGTTCCCCGGCGTGCTCGTCGTGGCCGTCTACCCGGTCCCGGACCCGCGCACCGGCGACCAGGTCATGGCCGCCATCCAGCTCGAACCCGGCGAGGTCTACCTGCGTGGCGGCGCGGCGGGCGACGACGACGTCTACCGGCCGCTCACCGACGCCGACCGCGAGGCCCTGCTCACCGAGTACGAGCTCCACGGGCGCCGGCCCGTGGGGGTGTGACGGCGGGTGGCGTGAGGGCTCGGCCGCTGGCCGGGGAGCGCGCTCAGCGCAGGACGCGCAGCTGGAACGGGTAGCTGATCGTCCGCCCCTGGGTCGCACGAACGGTGCCGATGACGTGGCCGATGATCTGCGCGAGGAAGGACACCGCGAGCAGGATGAGGCCGATGGGCAGGCCGATCACCGTGAGGATGAAGATCCAGCCCACGATGCTCATGATCCACAGGCCGAGGTTGAAGTTGAACGACCCGGCGGCGGCCTGGCGGACGAACGGGCTGCGGTCCTTGTAGATCAGCCACATCACGAGCGGGCCGACGAACGACAGCCACCCGGCCGAGAGCGCCATCGCGATGAGGCTGGACGCGTGCGCCAGTGCCGCGGGGGTGCGGTCGTCCGGGCCGACGGCCGGGGGCTGGTTCCCGTACCGGGGGTCGCCGTACCCGCTCTGTCCGAACTGGTGGTCGCCGTACTGGTGGTAGCCGGGCTGCTGGGTCATGCCTCCAGTGTCCTCGCCGGAAGGGATCCGCGCATCGGGGATGTCCCGGGTCTTCGGTCACGCGGATGTCACACGGCGCGCCTACTGTGGCAGCCATGGCCGATCCCATCAGATCCGACGTGCCCGCCACCGCCTCGGGCGTGACCGAGCCGGACGATTCCGAGCGGCTCGACGACGCCGTGCGGCCCCTGCGCGACGACGTGCGTTTCCTCGGAGCCGTGCTCGGCGACACGGTGCGCGACCAGGCGGGCGGGAAGATCTTCGACCTGGTGGAGACCGCCCGGCGCACCGCGTTCGCCGTCCGCCGCTCGGAGGCCGACCGCGACGAGGTGGCGGCCCTGTTCACCGATGTGCCCGCCACCGAGATGATCCCCGTCATCCGGGCGTTCTCCCTGTTCGCGCTGCTGGCCAACGTCGCCGAGGACCTCCACCAGGAGCGCCGTCGCCGCATCCACACCGCTGCGGGCGAGCCGCCGCCGGACGGGGATCTCGAGGCGACCTGGGCGCGACTGGCCGAGAACGAACCCGAGCTCGCGAGGCTGGAGGCGGTGCGCGCGACGGCCCGGGTGGCGCCCGTGCTCACGGCGCACCCCACCGAGACCCGCCGGCGCTCGGTCTTCGAGATCACCCGACGGGTGCTGGACCTCATGCGCCGCCGCGACGCCCTGCGCACGGGGTCGGACGAGGCGGGGCACCGGGACCGCGTCACTGATGCCGAGCTCGAGCAGGTGGAGCAGGACATCCGCCGGCAGGTGCTCACGCTGTGGCAGACGGCGATCATCCGCAGCCAGCGCCCCCGCATCGAGGACGAGGTCCTGGGCGGCCTGCAGTACCACGAGGCCACGCTCATCGACGTGATCCCACCGCTCAACGCGGAGATCGCCGACCGTCTCGGCTCCGGCGACCGCCCCGTCGTCCGCCCCGGCTCGTGGATCGGCGGGGACCGCGACGGCAACCCGTACGTCACCGGCGACGTGGTGCGCTTCGCCACCGAGCAGGCCGCCGCGCTACTGCACCGCCACTACACGGAGGAACTGCGGCTGCTCGAGCGGGAGCTGCCCCTCTCGCGGCGGGTCGTGGACGTGCCCCCCGGGCTCAGCGACCTCGCGGACTCGCTGGTGGAGACGGACGGGGAGCTCGCCGCCGCGCGCGAGGACGTGCCGTTCCGCCGCGCCGTGCGGGTGGTCCGCCGTCGGCTCGCCGCGCGGGTGAGGTCCTCGTCGTCGTCACCCGGATCGTCGCCGGACGCGATCGGTCACGACGACGACGAGGCCTACACCTCCCCGGCGGAGATGCTGACCGATCTGGATGTCATCGACGCCGCGCTCGGGGCCTGCGGTGGCGAGCTGGCGCGGTCGCCGCGTCTGCGGGACCTGCGGTGGGCGGTACGGACGTTCGGGTTCCACCTGCAGGCACTCGACATGCGGCAGAACTCGGAGTCGCACGAGGAGGTGCTCACCGAGCTGTTCGCCCTGGCCGGGGTGAGCGAGGACTACTCGGCGCTGGACGAGGACGCCCGTGTGGAGCTGCTGCTGCGCGAACTCTCGCACGACCGGCCGCTGCTCGGGCCGCGCGCGGAGCTGTCAGAGCTGGCGGCCAAGGAACTCGGGGTGATGCGGGCGGCCGCCGCGGCCGTGGACCTGCTCGGCCCGGAGGTGGTGCCGCACTACATCGTGTCCATGTGCGGGACGGTCTCCGACCTGCTCGAGCCGGCGGTGCTGCTGCGCGAGGTCGGATTGTTCTCGGGCGACCCGGCGGAGCCCCGCTCGAGCGTTCGGCTGATCCCGCTGCTGGAGACGATCGACGACCTGGCGGCGGGGCCGGACATCCTCGACACGGCGCTCGCGATCCCGCAGTTCCGGGCGCTGGTCCGGGCGCAGGGCGACGTGCTGGAGGTGATGCTCGGCTACTCGGACTCCAACAAGGACGGCGGGTACCTGGCCGCCAACTGGGCGCTCTACCAGGCCGAACGCGATCTCGCCGAGGCCGCGACGCGGGCGGGCGTGCACCTGCGCTACTTCCACGGCCGTGGCGGCGCCGTCGGCCGGGGCGGCGGCAACTCCTACGAGGCGATCCTCGCGCAGCCACCGGGCGCGGTGCAGGGCGCGCTGCGGATCACCGAGCAGGGCGAGGTCATCTCGGCCAAGTACTCCGAGCCGCGGCGGGCGCGCCGCAACCTCGAGGCGCTCGTGGCGGCGACGCTCGAGGCCTCGCTGCTCGACGTCGAGGGTCTGGGCGACCGGGCCGGGGAGGCGTACGGGGTGATGGCCGAGCTCGCGCGGCTCGGGCGGGCGGCGTACGCGTCCCTGGTGCACGACGACCCGGGGTTCATCGAGTACTTCACCACCTCCACCCCGGTCGCCGAGATCGGGGAACTCAACATCGGGTCCAGGCCGTCCTCCCGCAAGCAGACGTCGAGCGTCGAGGATCTGCGGGCGATCCCGTGGGTGCTGTCGTGGTCGCAGTCGCGGGTGATGCTGCCCGGCTGGTTCGGCGTGGGCACCGCACTGCGGCAGTGGGTCGACGCCGAGGGCGAGGCGGCGGCCGGGGAGAGACTGGCCACGCTCCGGCGGCTGAACGACGACTGGCCGTTCCTGCGCACGACCCTGTCCAACATGGCGCAGGTGATGGCCAAGGCGGACATGGGGCTGGCCGGTCGCTACGCCGAACTCGTCCCGGACGCCGAGGTGGGTCGGCGGATCCACGGGGTGCTCACCGACGAGTTCGACCTGACCCGCGAGATGCTGCTGGAGATCACGGGGCAGGAAACGCTGTTGGACGACAACCCGGCGCTGGCCCGCTCGGTGCGCAACCGCTTCCCCTACCTCGAACCGCTCAACGTGCTGCAGGTCGAGTTGCTGCGCCGCTATCGCGCCGGGGACTCCGACCCGGCGGTGCGAACCGGCATCCAGCTGACCATGAACGGCCTGGCCACGGCCCTGCGCAACTCGGGGTGATCCTCGACGTGCCGGCTAGCGTAGCTGTCGCTGGGTGAGCGGGATGAGCAGCGCGCACACCACCGCCAGCCCGGCGATCCACGGCACCGGACCGCCGGCGCGCGAGAGCTCGGCGAGCACGTACGGCGTGGCCATCCCGAGGTAGGCCAGGACGTAGAACACGGCCACGAGCCCGGCGTGGTCCCGCGGTCCGGACTGCAGCTCGACCTCGACCAGCCCCGCCACCAGAAGCGTGGCGTATCCCACGCCGAGCAGGACCGCGACGGGCAGCAGCCACAGGGCGCGGCCGGGGAGTGCGGGCGAGGCGGCCAGCAGCGCTCCGGCGGCCATCCCGAGCGAGGCGGCGGCGAGTCCCATGACCGGCGGCCGGGACGGCGGTGACGCGGCCGCGATCCTGCGGACGGCGGGTTGGACCAGCACCCCGGCGCCCAGCGTGACCCCCACCATGACGCCGGCGTACAGGGTGGGCCGGCCGAAGGCGTCCCCGCCCAGCAGGTCGGCGAGCACCGCGAACGACATGCTGGCGCAGCCGAACACCAGCGGGGCCCACGGCGCGACCCCGAGGAGGAACCGACGGGTGCCGGCCGTGGCGGGGATGAGCGGGGCGACCTCCGGCCCGCCGTGCGGCTCGTACGGGTCCGCGGCGCCCCACGCCGCGACCAGCGCGATCGTGCCGAGGATCAGATGCGGAAGGTACGCCGAGAAGAGCGGGGCGGGGGCGAACTCCCCGACCATGCCCGCCGCCAGGCCGCTGAGCCCGAACCCGCCGGTCAGCGCGATGGCCGCGCGCCGCGCACCGGTGCCGGGTGGCCCACCGGCGGAGAGCTCGCGGACCCAGGCGCTGCCGGCCCCGAACGCCGCCCCGGACGCCAGCCCGGCGAGGAACCGTCCCAGGTACAGCCACAGTGAATCCTGCGGCCCCAGCAGCATGAACAGGGTCGCCAGCAGCGACAGGACCAGGACGGGCCGCATGAGCACACGGCGGCCGTTGCGGTCGGACCACCGGCCGGCCACCAGCAGGGTGGGCAGGAGGCCGACGATGTAGACGCTGAAGATCGCGGTGACACTGGACTGCGACAGCCCCAGCTCGGCGCGGTACAGATGCAGCAACGGGGCGAACTGGTTGGCGCCCCAGCCCACCGCGAACACCGCGAGGGCCACGCGCACCCAGCTGCGACGGTCGACCTGAGAATCCATGGAGCAGAACCTAGCCCGCGTGCGCCCTACGCGAGCGCGGTGACCACGAACGCCACCCCCACCACCACGAACAGTGTGCTGGCCACGACGTCGACCCACGGCAGCAGCCGCCCGACCCGCTCGTTGACCACCCGGTGCGAGGCCACCAGCGCGAGCCCGCCGAACCAGGCGAGCGCGACCGCGATCATCCCGGCGACCAGGGCCACCGACCACGCCGGCGAGACCTCCTCGCGCAGGAACGGGGTGAGCACCGCGCCGAAGAACACCAGGGCCTTGGGGTTCGCGAGGTTGGTGACCAGACCGCGGGTGAAATCCGCCCGCGGCACCAGATCCGCTACTCGAAATCGGGATCCGCTATCCGAATCCGGGTAGCGGATCCCGATTGCGAGTAGCGGATCCGAGGGCGGGGCGGTGGCGGGTGCGGCGGTGGTGGCGGGTGCGGCGGTGGCCGGGGGTGGGGTCGCACCGCGCGAGCGCCACCAGCCGCGCAGACCGAGCACGCCGAGGGTCGCCAACAGGAGTCCGCCGGCGACCTGGAGACCGGTCATGACCTGCGGGTACACGCGCACGAGGGTGGCGACTCCGGCGAACGCGGCCGCGAGCCACACCGTCAGGCCGGTGACGATCCCCAGCGCGGTCGCGAGACCCTGACGCCGTCCGGCGAGGGCACGTTGGAGGACGACGACGACGTCGGGCCCCGGCGAGACCACCGCGATCGCCCAGACACCGAACAGGCCGAGGAGCTGCGCCGCGGTCACGCCGCCGATTCCATCTCGAGGAGCCGCTGCTTGGCCGCGAGCCCGCCCCGGTAGCCGCCCAGTCCGCCGTCCGAGCGCAGGATCCGGTGACACGGCCACACCAGCGGCAGCGGATTGGTCGCGCAGGCCGACCCCACCGCGCGGACGGCGCCGGGCCGGTCGAGTTCGACGGCGATCTCGCGGTAGGTCGCGGTCCGCCCGTACCCGACCCGGGCCAGATGCTGTTGGACCTCACCACGGAACCCGCGGGCGAGGCGGGTGTCGAGGGGCAGGTCGAACTCGCGGCGGCGGCCGTCGAGGTACTGGTCGATCTGGGCCGCGGCCGCGTCGAGCACCGGCGACCCCGAAGGCGCGCCGAGGATCCGGGGTCCGACCCGGTCGGCCAACATCTCAAGGACCACCCCGGAATCCTCCACCTCGAACGCCACGTACACCAACCCGGCCGGGGACGCGGCCAACAGCAGCCCACCGATCGGGGTGTCGACGCTGCGGTAGGCCACGTCGACCAGGCCCTCGCGCTCGGCGTCGCGGGCCAGGCGATCCCGCAGTCGGGTCGTGTCGGCGGGGGCGGACCGCAGGATCGACGCCGCGCCGGCCTCGGAGATCGCAGGGTCGTCCGCTGCCGGATCGGGCGCCGCCGGTTCGGGCGCCGCCGGGTCGTGCGCCGCCGGATCGTGGATCGGGTCGGTCATGACATCTCCTCCGTGGGACGGTGCGGTTCGAGAGCACGGCGCGGTTCGAGGTGACTGTGCGGTTCGAGGGGACTGTGCTGGTCGAGGTGACCGTGCGGTCCAAGCGTGGTGCGCAGGCGGGCGATCCCGTCCGCGGCCGCGCGCCGGGCCGCCGCCTCGGTGCCGCCGGCGAGTCCGGCGATCTCGGCATAGCGGAGCCCGCCCAGATACCGGTAGGCCACACAGATGCGCTGCCGGGTGGGCAGGGCGGCGACCGCATCCCAGACCCGCGGATCGCCGACCTCGTCGTCGTCGACCCCCGTCGCTCCCCGCGCGCCCCCGGGACGTGGTGTGCGGGCGTCGAGAACGGCGACGTCGTCGGCGGCCCCGCTCGGTGCGGCCTCCCGGACCGAACGCCGCACCACGTCCACCGCCCGGCGGTGCGCGACCCGGACGAGCCAGGCCTCGACGTCGGTGTCGTCGGGCAGCCTGGGCCAGGCGCGGAGTGCGGAGAGGAACGTCTCGGACCAGGCGTCGTCGGCGTCGGGGCCCGGGCCGAGCACCGCGCGGCACACCCGCAGCACGGTGGGACCGTGGCGGTCCACCGCGGCGTCGAACGCTGCCCTCATGTGTGTCGATCCTGCCCTCGTGGTCGCTGCCGGGTGCGGGCGCCCCGCAGACGGGGCATGCGATGGTCACCGGGTAGTCGCGCGGCGCGCCGGTTTCGTGAGGCGCGCCGGTTTCGTGAGGCGCGCCGGTTTCGTGAGGCGCTGCGGTTCCCCTCGCTGAGTCCGGGACGCATACTGGTCTGACCGTCACGCCCCGGGGGGTCTGAAATGCTCGGTTCCCGCACACCCTCACGCCCGGCCGGCCGTCGCCCGGCGCACCGCACGAGCCGCAGAAGCCGAGCGCGCCGCACCGGACTGGCCGGTGCGCTCGCCGCCCTCGCGCTGTCGATCCCCGTCGCCACCGGGGTGGGCCCGGTGCCGGACCGGGTCGCGGACCGGGTCACGCCGGCGGCCCGGGCGCAGGTCCAGCTCGGCCCGCTCGGCGACTACCTGCGCGACCTCGACCCCACCGGCGAGCTTGGGCCGTACGTCACCGAGGCCCTGAACGGGATCAACGGGCCGATCGGCGATCCCGGTCCGCCCGCCGCCGCGGCCGCGCCCGTGACCTGCCGACCCACCGTGGCGCATCCGCGGCCGGTGATCCTCGTCCACGGGACCTTCGACAACGGGGCCGACACGATGCCGCGCCTCGGCGATCCGCTACGCCGTCAGGGCTTCTGCGTGATCGCCCCGACCCTCGGCGCCTACGCGGGCAACCCGGCGCGCGGCGGGCTCGACTCGATCGTCGCCGCATCGGGACCGCAACTGGCCGGGGTGATCGACCACGTACGCGCGGTGACCGGGGCCGAGCAGGTGGACCTGGTCGGTTACTCGCAGGGCGCCGCGATCGCCGGGTACACCACCAAGGTGCTGCGGCCGGGCGCGGTGAACCGCGTGGTCTCCGTGGGCGGGTACTGGGGCGCCGACAACAGCGGCCTCATCCCGCACCAGCTGCCGCGCGAGGTCGCGGCTCTGGGCCTGTGGGCCGCGAACCTGCGGGGACTGGCCGAACTGTCCCCGGGCAGCCCGCTGATCGCCGCCTGGTACGGGCTCGACCGCACCCCGTTCCTGCCCGGCGTCGGCTACACGCTCATCGCCACGCGCGGCGACCACCTGCTCCCGCCCGAGCGCAGCTTCGTCCCCGGTCCGGGCGTGCGGTGGGTCGTTCCCGAGGACGCGTGCGGGGGCCGACCGAACTCGCACGGAGGGATGGCCGTCGACGCGCGCACGCACGCGATCGTCGCCGGGGCCCTCGGCGGCGCCGGGGGGTGCTGAGCGGCCGGACGCCGCAGCTGGGCCCTCCGTTCGGGCCCAGCGGCGTCAGCGCAGCTCGCGGGAGTGGTGCTGGTAGAGCTCGTAGGCGTCACGCAGCCCGAGGCCGGGGTGGGCGACCCGCAGGCGGCGCACCGCGTCGATCTCCCCGGAGGAACCGCGCATCGCCGCGGCGATCTGCTCGGGGCGGATCGACGCCGCGATCCGGCGGGAGCGTTCCTCGTTGCGCCCGCCGAGCCACCAGCGGTGCGCCGCGGCGCCGAAGAGCATGACCGCCAGCGCGAGCCACAACAGCACGTCCAACATCGCGGCCCGGCCGGAGAGCACCTGCACAACCACCACCACGAGCGCACCGAGCCCGCCGAGCACGGTGGCCGCGACGTACGCCACCGCGGTCCGGCTGCGTGACCGCGCCACGTGGTCGATGGCCGACTCCGCCCGGTCCGCGATCCAGTTCGACGGGTGGGGAGAGGTCACGCGCGGCCCCCCTCGTCGTCGGACTCCCGGCCGCCGGCGAGGTGGCGCTCCACCCGCTCCACCTTGCCCCGCAGCTCCCCCGACCGGCCGGGCCGCAGGTCCGCCTTGAGCACCAGGCTCACGCGCGGCGCCACGGCCAGCACGGCGTCCGTGGCGGCGCGGATGACGGGCATGACCTCGTCCCACTCGCCCTCGATGGTGGTGAACATCGAGGTGGTCTCGTACGGCAGGCCGGAGTCGCGGACCACGCGGACCGCTTCCGCGACCGCGCGACTCATGGATGCCGAGTCGTCCGCGGTGGACGTGGGGGCGACGGAGAACGCGAACAGCATGGCATCACCGTAATCCCGCCGGGCCCCGTCGTGCAGATCGGCGGGCCCCGGCGATACCTGGGTCACAGACCCACGTCACACGCCACCGTCACACCCTCGAGACCGTCTGCGGCACACCCGCGGTGTACCCGGCCTCGGCGAGCAACTCCCGCACGCGCGGGATGACCTTGCGGCCGTAGAGGTCGATGGAGGTCATGAGGTCGTCGTGCGGGGTCGGGCCGCTGGCGTACTTGAGGTCGAACCGGTCCAGGCCCAGCGTGCGGACGGTGGTGGCGATCTTCTGCGCGACCGTCTCGGGGGACCCGACGTACATGGCGCCCGATCGGACCTCGCGGTGGAAGTCGGCCTCGGTCGCGTCGCCCCAGCCGCGCTCGCGGCCGATCTGGTTGCGGTTGACCAGCCAGTGGCGCGCGGACAGCTCGGCGGCCCGGGCGTCGGTCTCGGCGACGAACCCGGGCGAGTGCACGGCGATCGGCAGGCGCGGCGCGGCCGCTTCCCCACCGGCCGTTCCCCCACCGGCCGACCCCGCACCCGCGAACTGGGCATTGGCCTCGCGGTACAGGTCGGCGAAGGGGGCGAACCGGCCGGCAGGGCCGCCGATGATCGCGAGCATGAGCGGCATCCGGTAGCGGGCCGCACGCACCACGGATTCCGGGCTGCCGCCGACGGCGATCCACGCGCTGAGCCCGTGCTCGGTCTTGGGGTAGACGTGCTGGTCGACCAGCGGCGGACGCAACTCACCGGACCACGTCACCGGCCCCTCGGGCAGCAGCGCGGCGAACAGGTCGAGCTTCTCGCTGAACAGCTGCTCGTACCGGGCGAGATCGAGGCCGAACAGCGGGAACGACTCGGTGAACGACCCACGGCCCAGCACGACCTCGGCCCGCCCGTTCGACAGGGCGTCGATGGTGGCGAAGCGCTGGAAGACGCGGATGGGGTCATCGCTCGACAGGACCGTGACCGCCGAACCCAGCGTGATGCGCTCGGTGCGCGTGGCGATGCCGGCCAGCAGGACGTCCGGGGCGGAGACGGCGAAGTCGGGGCGGTGGTGCTCGCCGATGCCGAACGCGTCGACCCCCACCTGGTCGGCCAGGACGGCCTGCTCCACGACGTCACGCAGGACCTGCGCGTGGTGGACGGGCCGACCGCCGCGGTCGACGGTGACGTCGCCGAAGGTGTCGAGACCGAAGGCGACATCCTGGGTGGAGGGGTCACCGTGGGTGGCGTCGTGGGTGGAGGGCGACGACGACGAGGTGGGCGTCGCGGGGTCGTGTGCGGAGGCTGACGAGTTCATGCGGTCATCATAGTTGATCCGTCATCTACATGGCGGGGTGTGCCGCCCGGGCGCGGGAGGCGCGGACGTACCGGGCGATCATCCGGTCCATCACCCCGGGCGCGAGTCGCTGCAGCCGCCACGTGGCCCGGGCGCGGGCGGGCTCGATCACGAGTGCGCGGTTGCGGGCGACGCCGTCGAGCACGCTCGCCGCCAGCCGGTCGGGGTCCAGCGGCCGGCGCACCCCCTGGCCGTCGAGGTAGAAATGCCGACCGTCGAAGCCGTCGAGTTCGCCCTTGTCCAGGATCGCGGTATCCACGGCCGCCGGGCACACCACCGTCACGCCCACCCCGTGTCCCGCGGCCTCGGCGCGCAGCGACAGCCCGAGCCCGACGACCGCGTGCTTGGTCATCGCGTAGCTGGTGATGAGCCCCGCCGGGCACAACCCGCCCATCGACGCGGTGAGCACGATCGCGCCGGCCCCGCGGTCGATCATGTGCGGGTACGCGGCGTGCACGCAGTGGACCACCCCGCGGACGTTGACGTCGATGATCGCGTTCCACTGCTCCAGGGTGAGCTTGTCGGTGTCGCCACCCCAGGTGATGCCGGCGTTGGCGAACATCAGGTCCAGCCCGCCCCGGGTGGAGACCACCTCCTCGACGAGGGCGGCCACCGCGGCGGCATCGGTGACGTCGAGGTGCGCCGGTTCGGCACTCCCGGCCCCTGCCGACCCGGCGCCGGGGCCGGACCTCGTCGTCGTCACCTCCTCGGCGACCCGACGCGCGGCGGCGAGGTCGATGTCCGCCACCACCACGTGCGCGCCGGCCGCCACGAGGGCACGGCAGAGGGCCGCGCCGATCCCGGACCCGCCGCCGGTGACGACGGCCGACGCCCCGGCCAGCCGCGGGCCGCGGAGGGCGGTCACCGACCTGGGCGCGGTCACGAGAAAGCCCTGGTCGCCAGCCCGAGCACGTCCGGGTAGCGGCGCAGCTGGGCGCCGCCGTCGATCGCCAGGTCCTCCCCCGTCATCCAGTCCGCCGCGGCGAGGTGGAGCACGGCGCGGGCGACGTCCTCGGCGGTCCCCCGGTGGGCGATCGCGGAGTTCTCGGCGTACTCCTCGGCCAGGCCGGGGATCTGCAGGACGGGCTCGGTGAGCGGGGTGACGAGGAAGCCCGGCGAGACGGTGTTGACCCGCACCCCCCGCTCGCCCAGCTCGAGGGCCGCGACCTGGGCGAGCATCACCAGGCCCGCCTTGGCGGCGCAGTAGGCCGCCATCCCCCGGCCGGGTTGCCGCGCGTTGAGGGAGGCGATCGCGACCATCGACCCGCCGTCCCGGACCGCCCGGCCGCCGTGCTTGAACACCAGGAACGCGCCGGTCAGACACACATCGACGACCCGGCGGAATTCCGCGGCGTCGTGGTCCGTCACCAGGCCCAGCGTGCTGACGCCGGCGGTCGTGACCACCAGATCCAGGGCGGTCCCGGCGAACAGCGCCTCGACCGACGCCTCGTCGGTCACGTCGACGGCGCCCGCCCGGTGCGCCGGGCCGAGCTCGGCGGCGCGGGCGGCGGCCGACTCGGCGTCGAGGTCACCGATCGTGACCTGCCACCCCCCGGCGGCGAGAGCACGGGCGGTGGCCCACCCGATCCCCGACGCCCCGCCCACCACGACGGCGGACCGGCCGCGCGCGGCCACATCGGAACCGTCCGAGGAACTGTCGCGGTCAGGGGTGGGGACGTGTGTGCGATCCGGGTCCACGGGGCCTCCAGTAGGGTTGACGGCCGGCCTCGGCGGGGTGGTCCGCCGGGCCGGAGGAAGCTGTTGACGACCGTCAACACGGGCCATAGTGTGATCCGCGCCATAGCTTTCTTGTCGGCGAGTCTGCCTCGCCGAGGGATCCGCCGAAGGGGTTCGCATGACATCGACCTGCACAATCGCCGTGATCGGCGCGGGCATCAGCGGCCTGACGACGCTGAAGATGCTCCGCGACTACGGGATTGACGCGGTGTGCTTCGAGGCGTCGGACCGGATCGGCGGGAACTGGGCGTTCGACAACCCCAACGGCAGCTCGAGTGCCTACCGCTCGCTGCACATCGACACCTCCAAGCACCAATTGAGCTTCCGGGACTTCCCGATGCCGGAGGAGTTCCCGGACTTCCCCCACCACAGCCAGATCAAGCAGTACCTGGACGACTACGCCGAGGCGTTCGGCCTGCTGCCGGCGATCGAGTTCGAGACGCGGGTCGAGCATGCCGAGCGCCTGCCGGACGGCGGGTGGGAACTGACCACGTCGCGCACCGGGTCGGCCGCACAGGCCGGGGCCGGCGGCACGGGCGGGTCCGGCGAGACCGAGACGCTCCACTTCGACGGGCTCGTGGTGGGCAACGGACACCACTGGGACCCGCGCTTCGCCGATTTCCCCGGCGAGTTCACCGGGGAGATGATCCACTCCCACGCCTACGTCGACCCGTGGGATCCGCTGCACCTCATGGACAAGAAGATCCTCGTGGTGGGCCTCGGCAACAGCGCCGCGGACATCGTGGTGGAACTGTCGTCCAAGGTCATGCGCAACGAGGTGACGCTGTCCACCCGGTCGGGTGCGTGGATCGTGCCCAAGTACATCGCCGGCAAGCCGGCCGACAAGTACTTCGCGACCTTCCCGTACATCCCGTACTCGTGGCAGCGCAAGGCCATCCAGGCGATGCAGCCGATGTCGGCCGGCCGGCCGGAGGAGTACGGCCTGCCGACCCCCAACCACAAGTTCTTCGAGGCCCACCCCACGCAGTCCGTCGAACTGCCGCTGCGGCTGGGGTCCGGGGACGTCGTCGCCAAGGGGGACATCGCCCGACTGGACGGCCGGAGGGTGCACTTCGAGGACGGGACCAGCGGCGAGTTCGACGTGATCATCCAGGCCACCGGGTACAACACCACGTTCCCGTTCTTCGACCGGGAGTTCCTCAGCGCCGACGCCCACAACCACGTCCCGCTCTACAAGCGGATGTTCACCCCAGGCATCGAGGACCTCGCCTTCGTCGGCTTCGCCCAGTCCACCCCGACCCTGTTCCCGTTCGTCGAGGCGCAGGCCCGCCTGGTGGCGGCGTGGGCGGCCGGGCTGTACCGCACCCCGCCGGTGGCGGAGATGGAGCGGGTGATCGTGGAGGACGAGAAGAAGTACATCGGCCACATGCTCGACACCCCCCGCCACCAGCAGCAGGTCGACTACTTCCTCTACGAACGCGACCTGCGCACCCGGGAGATCCCCCGCGGTCTCGAGCGCGCCCGCGAGCGCGGGGCCGCCCTCCGTGCCCGGGTGACGGCATGACGCCGGCCGCCCCCTCGGCGACCACCTCCCCGCGCGGCGACCGTCGCCGCGAGGCCCTGCTCGCCGCGCTCGACGACCGGCTGCGCACCACGGCACTGGACGACATCTCGGTGGCCGACCTCACCGTCTCCGCGGGGATCACCAGGTCCGCGTTCTACTTCTACTTCGACTCCAAGGCCGCCGCCGTGGGCGTCCTGCTGGCCGCGGTACAGGACGAGGCCCGCGCGGCGGTCGAGACGATCATCGGCGGCGAGGGAGACTTCCGCACGCGCGTGGCCGGGGCCCTCGAGAAGCTCACCGACCGCGTGTTGGAGAACGCCCACATCTACCGGGCCCTGCTCACCGCCCGCAGCAAGCACGAACAGACCCGGGCGCTGTGGAACGACGGCCGCCGGACGCTGGCCGCCCCGATCGCCGAGTTCCTGCGCACCGAGCGCACGGCCGGTCGGGCGCCGGACGGCGTGGATCCCGAGGCACTCGCGGTGGGGCTGATCCACATCAACGAGACCGTGCTCGAGCAGCTGGCCTACGACACCGACGGCCCCCGCGAGCCACTGCTCACCGTCGCCACCGACATGTGGGTCCGCTCGGTGTACGGCCGACCCGACCCCACGGTGGACGCCGCGGCAGACCCAGGGAGAACCGCATGACCAGCCCCGTCGACATCGCCTTCCGCTCCGGATCGGGGCCGGACGCCGCCGAGTGTCGCGGCTGGTTCCTGCCCGCCGCCGGCGGGGCGGAGAGCGCCGGTGACGCCGCCCGGGCCAGCGAGGCGGGCAGCCCCTGCGTGGTGCTGGCCCACGGGCTGGGCGGTACCGCGGACTCCGGCCTCATGCCGTTCGCGGAGGCGTTCGCGGCCGCCGGGTACGCCGCGCTCGCCTTCGACTACCGCGGCTTCGGGCGCTCCGACGGCCAGCCCCGCCAGGTCGTCTCCCCCACCGGCCAGCAGGACGACTACCGGGCCGCCATCGCCGCCGCGGCCGCCCAACCCGGCGTCGACCCGACGCGCATCGTGCTGTGGGGCTGCTCCCTCGCGGGCGGTCACGTCCTGGAGGTGGCCCGGGGCCGCGACGACATCGCGGCCGTCATCTCCATGATCCCCCTGGTCGACGGGCGGGCCGCCGCACTGGCCGCGGCCCGCCAGCACACGCCCGCCTCGCTCCTGCGGGCGACGGGGACCGCGATCGCCGCCAAGGCCGTGGCGGCGACGGGACGCCCCGAACCGCTGCTCCCCTTGGTCGGCCCGCCCGGGTCGGCCGCACTGTTGTCCCTGGACGGGTACGAGGAGGCCTATACCTCCGTCGCCGGGCCGACCTGGCGCAACGAGGTGGGCGCCTCCATCGGCACCGAGCTGGGCTCGTTCCGGCCCGGCCGGCACGCGGAAGACCTCGTCGTCGTCCCCGTGCTGGTCCAGATCGCCGACCTCGACCGCAGCGCCCCACCGCACGCCGCCGCGACGGCCGCCTTCGCCGCGCGCGCCGAGGTCCGCCACTACCCGGGCGACCACTTCGACCTCTTCGCCGGCCGGCCGTGCCACGACCGGGCCGTCGAGCACGCGCTGCACTTCCTCGAGAGGAACGTGGGCCGACCTGCAGCGACACGTGCGTCGGCGATGTCGGCGCACGGTTCCACGGGAGACTTCCCCAGGGTTGTTGACATGTCATAGAGGTCGGCCTATATTGGGTGACACAACAGTTGAGTGCTCGGCCCCGCCGGCCGGGCAACCCCACCCGAAGGAGTCACCATGACCGCCAACCTCACCGACCTGACCGGCACCTGGACCCTCGACGACACCCACACCCGCCTGGGCTTCGTCACCCGCCACGCGATGATCACCAAGGTCCGCGGCTCGTTCAACGACTTCACGGGCACCGTCACCGTGCCCGCCGAGGGCATCGAGGGCGCCACCGCCCAGGTCACCATCAACGCCTCCTCGATCGACACCCGCAACGCCGATCGCGACGGCCACCTGAAGTCCAACGACTTCTTCGACATGGAGACGTACCCGGAGATCACGTTCACCTCCACGAAGATCGCCGCCAACGGCTCGGGCGGCGTGGACGTGACCGGCGACCTCACCATCAAGGGCACCACCAAGTCCGTGACCATCCCGTTCGAGTACGAGGGCACCGCCACCGACCCGTTCGGCAACCAGCGCGCGGGCTTCGAGGGCACCACGGTCATCAACCGCAGCGACTTCGACCTCACCTGGAACGCGGCGCTCGAGACCGGCGGCGTGCTGGTCTCCGAGAAGGTCACCCTGGAGATCGAGGTCTCGGCGATCAAGAGCGCCTGACCACTCGCCCGCCACGGCTGGCGGGTCCGCCACCGACCGGCCCCGCCCCACATAGTGCACGCTCGCCCCGGCAATCGCCGGGGCGAGCGTTCCGTTTCTGGGGCGGGGCCTGGGCGGGCGGGGCGGGGCCGAAGCCCCTAGGAGACGACGGCGAGGACCGCGGTGTGAGAACCGTCCGCGTCCTGCCAGGTCGCGCTGAGCGTGCCCGGCGAGCCGATGAGCGGGCGGTCGGCCTCCGCGTCGTTCTCCTCGGACACGATCCGGATGACGTGCAGAACCGAGTCGGAGCCCTGGCGGATCCCGTCGCCACCGCCGCGGATGTTGACCGGCGACGGCGTGATCGTGCCGTCCTCGACCTGCAGATGATCGGCCGCGGCGTCGCGGTGGCTGATCACCCGGCGGACCTC
The DNA here is from genome assembly GCF_001658045.1 of Dietzia sp. 111N12-1. Lineage (NCBI taxonomy): Bacteria > Bacillati > Actinomycetota > Actinomycetes > Mycobacteriales > Dietziaceae > Dietzia > Dietzia sp. 111N12-1. Next base: position 58,317 of record NZ_LSSV01000029.1, read on the forward strand.
CGCGACGTAGACCGGATCCGCCGATGCGTCATAGACCCAGCGACGGCCGAGCACCGAGTGCTCCATCTCGCCGACCAGCGCGTCACCGGAGTCGTCGAGCTCGGACCCGCGGTAGGTCACGGGCACGTGGAAGGTGCGGGCACCGTCGGTGAGGAGGAACGACTCCATCCCGACCTCGCCGGCGGGATCGACGAACCGGTAGGCGGTCACCTGCTCGAGGCCATCCGGGTCGCCGTCGAACCACTCCTGGTGGCGGACCCAGGCCCGGAGCAGGTCCAGCTTGCCCGGGTCGAGGACGGCGTCATAGATCTCGGCGGTTCCACTCATGCGCTAAGACTCCCCGAATTCGCCCGGTCCGGCAAACGCGAACCGGGGCTGATGGGTGTATGAAGAAGAATTCGCGGGAGCGCCGTTCCCGCTGCGTAAGTGGGCAGACCACCCGCCCGCGCCGGCCACGCTGTGATGCGGATCACAGCCAGTCCGTGGGGGTGGCCGTTACGGTTACCGCCGTATCGCCGGGGAGATCCCCCGGATCCCGATGGAAAGGTGTGACCCCCATGAAGAAGACCATCGCCGTGATCGGTTCCGCTGCCGCCCTGTCCTTCGCCGGTGCTGGCCTCGCCGCCGCCGAGGAGGCCACCGACCCGACGCAGGACGCCGGCACCACCGAGACCGGGGGCGAGTTCGACGAGGTCGAGACCCCCGCCGAGGTCTCCGACATCGCCGCGCAGCTGTGCGGCACCATCTCCGCCTACGACTTCCTCGGCTCCGCCGAGGGCGTGGTGCCCGGCCTGAGCGGCGAGGCGTGCGAGGCCAACGCCACCGCCGCCGTCGCGGCCGCGTTCTCCGGCGACATCTCCGGCGCCATCGACATCCTCCGCGGCATCGACGCCGAGATCCCGGGCGATGACGACGAGACCGCGGACGCCGGCTCGGCCGAGCTCCTCGGCTCGCTGGCCGGCGGTGACGCCGAGGGCGACGAGACCGCCGACGACACCGAGCTGCCCGCGTTCGGCTCCTGATAGCGACTCGCGCGGCGGCGGCGACCAGCCGCTGACCGCATCGCCATCCGACTCGGCCCCGGCCCCCTCGACGGAGCCGGGGACGAGTCCTGTCTGCCCGCCCGGGCCGTCAGCTGCGGGGCTCCGGCGGCTGGGGCTCCGGCGGATGGGCCCCCGCCGCCACGAGGTCTCCCAGCGTCTCGGGGTCGATGTGCCCCGGCTGCGTCTCGGTCATGAACTCCACGATGATCCGCTCGACGGCCGCCGGGTCCTCGACATGCGGGTAGTGGCCGGTCCGCTCGACGATCGCCAGGCGACTACCGGGGATCGCCTCGTGGGTGGCGTGCCCGTGGGACATGGGGATGATCGGGTCGCGGTCGCCCCAGATCAACTGGAACGGCAACTGCCCGGCCAGGTGCAGCCGGTTGGCCGCCGACACCGCCTGCCCCTTGTTGTCCACGACCGCGCGCAGCGTCTTGAAGAACGTCCTGCGGTGACCGGGCCTACTGAGTGAGTCGTACGACATCCAGGACTCGGTGATCGCGTCGGCCCGGATGCCCAGGCCGGAGAAGAAGCGCCCCACCGAGTTCCCGGCGTTCACGAAGACCGAGGCCGCGCCGATCGTCAGCAGGAGTTCGGCGCCGGGGACGGCCAGCATCCGGAGGATCCAGTTGACCTCCTTGCCCAGGCCGCCGCTGCCGATCAGGACGATCCGCTCGCAGTACTCGGGGTACTGGTAGACGAACTGCATGGCGACGCCGCCGCCGAGCGATTGCCCGATGACCGTGCATCGCTTGATGCCCTTGACCACCAACAGGTCGCGCAGGGCGGAGGCCATCGCGCCGAGCGAGTAGTCGTCGAAGTCGAGTGAACTCTCCCCGTGACCGGGCAGGTCCGGGGCGATGACGTGGAAGTGGGCGTCCAGGCGCGGGATGAGTTCGCGCCAGGTGGTCGAGCTGCCGGCCATGCCGTGGATGAGCAGGATCGTCGGCTTGCCCTCGCCGGCACCCGCCTCGCGGTAGGCCAGCTCTCGTCCGTGAAGTGTCGCGGTCTGCATAGTGATTCCCCCTCGGGGACGGCCTCCCGCGCCGTATCTCGTCGCAGGGAGCACCTACCGTCATTGTGCGCCCCGCGGGGACGTTCACGCAGTTCCCCGTGTCACATCTGGGCCGAAAACTTCCGGATCAGCCGCCGGTGACGATGCCGGAACAGCGCACCGACCACCATCCGCACCACCGGTCCCGGCAGCACCGTCCGGGGTTCGGCCCGCAGGGTGTCGGTCACCCGGGTCGAGCCGTCGGGCAGGGCGTCGAGCTCCCGGCGGTGCTCCCACACGCGGCACGACCCCAGGCTCGAGCGCTCCTGGAAGTAGCGCGGCGCCTCCATCCCGGTGATCACCAGGTCGTCGAACTCGACCGGGACGATCCCCGCCAGCAGGATCCACGCCCGCCCCGCCGGGCGACCGAGCGGGAGGTCCGCGATCGACGCCCCCCGCAGCGACCTGGGGAACCGCATCGTCAGCAACGGGCCGAACTCGTCCGCGACGCCCTCGGCCGTGACGACCCGCGCCCACACCTGGTCCCGGGGCGCGGGCACGACGCTCGAGCGCACGACCACCACGCCGGGGGTCCGAACAGCGGCCCGCCCGTCACCGCGGCGCATGGCCGCCGGTCCTCGCGGCCGGTTCGGCGGGAACGGTCTCGCCGTCGTGGTCGTGGAGGCGCACCTCGTCGTCGTCCCCGGCGGGGTGAGCCGCGCTGTCGGGTCCGGACACCTCGTCGCGCCCGGGCACCAGGCCCGGCCCGAGGTTCTCGACGTCGCCGTCCGCGCCGCCCCGGGCCGCGAGGTGGCGCACGACGGTGTTGGCCATCGCCGTGACCGGCACCGCGAACAGCGCGCCCACGACACCGAACAGGTACGTCCCGGCCGTGACCACGAGGATCACCGCCAGCGGGTGCAGCGCCACGGCGTGGCCCATCAGCAGTGGCTGGAGCACGTGCGACTCGACCTGGTGGACGACCACGACGATCGCCAGCATCGCGACCGCGATCGCCGGCCCCCGCTCGACCAGCGCCAGGACCGTGGGGATCACCCCGGCGACGAGGGTGCCGACGATGGGCACGAACGACGCGAGGAACACCACCACGACGATGGGGATCACGAACGGCACGCGCAGCAGCAGCGCGCCCAGGCCGACCCCGGCGGCGTTGATCGCGGCCACGGTGAGCTGCGTGCGGGTGTAGGCGCCGAGGCTGCCCCAGCCACGGCGGAACGCGGTGTCGACGTGCTCGCGGCTCGCCCGCGGCAGCCACCGGACGAAGAACTCCCAGAGTTTCTCGCCGTGGTAGAGGAAGAAGAACAGCGACACCAGGCAGATGAGCACGCCCGCCACGGCGTCCACGGCCGTGTGTCCGAACTGGACCGCGCCGGCCGCGACCGCCTCGGAGTTCGACTCGATCCAGGTGCGGGCCTGGGCGACGGCCTCCTGCAGTCGGTCCGCGGTGAGGTGCAGCGGGCCGTCCTCGAGCCACCGCAGGGCGGCGTCGGTGCCCGACGAGATCTGGTCGCGCATCCGGGGTACGCCGGTCGCGAGCTGGGTGGTGACCGCCGCGAGCGCGGCGAGGATGACCGCGAGGACCCCGACGACGACGACGAGGGCCGCGGCCGCCCGAGGGACCCGCTCCGGGATGCGGTCCACCATCGGGCGGAGCATGGCCGCGAGCAGGACCGCGATCGCCAGGGGCGCGATGATCACCGACAGCCGACCGACCGCCTGCCCGACGAGCCACCCGCCGCCCGCGATGAGCAGCAGGCACGCCGACCAGCCCGCCGCCAGCACGACCGGGTACGGCAGGTGCGCCCGGTCGAAGGGAGCGGCGGTCGGCGAGCCCTGGGTCATGACCTCGATGTTAAAGCCTTTTCAAGACTTCTCAGGTCACATCACGGGGCGAGGTCGGTCCAGCCCACGAAGCCACTCGGATCGTGGCGGCCCAGCACGCCGTGCTCGAACATGCCCCAGCCCTCCGCGCCGTCACACGTGGCCCGGGCGATGTGATCGATGGTCTGGTACGGCATGAACGCCGGGAGCTCGGGGTCCGTGAAGTCGTACGCCGTGGACAGGCTCCAGCCGCGCCCCTTCCACTGGCCGTGCTGCCAGTCCGGGTCGCCCACGTATCCGGATCCCATGCTCAGCGGGATGTAGCCGAGGGTCTCCACCTCCACCACCAGGGGTTCACCGCTGGGCGTGGTGAGGTGGATCCGCGCCGACTCCGGGTGCCGGGTCCCGCTGCGGTAGGACACCTCCATGCGCGGCCAGCCCAGCTGTTCGATCCGGCCGTCGGCAAAGGTGCGGGTGGCGTGGTTGAGGGTGCGGTACCCGTCCGGGCTCTCCTGCATGATGATCATGAGCGCGTAGTCGTCGAACCGCAGCGGGACGTACGTCCACCAGTGGCCCTCACGCGGCTCGTCGGCCGAGCGACCCTTGGGCTCCGGGTCGCCGCTGGGACGAATGCCCCACGAGCGGTCCCGGGTACCCATCCACACGTCCGGGTCCACCGAATAGTCGGTGCCCTCGACGGTGAGCGTGCCGGACCAGCTGCCCACCTGGGCGAAGCGCGTGGCATCGAGAATCGGTCGGGGCCCGTCGAGCAGCATGTGCCGCTCCTCGAGGACCGCCTCGAACGAGCCGTGCCAGGAGAGGTCGAACGAGAGGTCCTCGTGCTCGCAGAGCAGGCGGACGGTTCGCAGCGGCTCGATCACCTCGACCCGGTACCCACCCACGATCGAGTCGAGGGACCGCTCGTCGCTGGCATCGGAGAAGCGGACCGAGCGCTGTCGATCGCCCTGCCGGACGGTGGCGAAGGCGTCGATCACGCCGAGATTCGGGTACACGCCCAGGCCGGTGACGAGATAGACGTCCCCGGTCCGGTCATGGGCGTTGAAGTAGTAGCGGTCGTAGAAATTGCGGTCACTCGTGGCGACCTGCGCCATCGACAGCGGGGACTGGTGGACCGGGTACTCGTCGAGGGGCGCGGGCTTGATCGTCATGGACTCTCCTTAGGTTTCTGGGGCGGTGGAGTGGGGCGGTTCGTACCGGGTGTCAGTCGGCGATCATCCGCGCGAGCATGGCGTGGTGCAGGACGTCCTCGTCCGGGTTCTCGTGCGCCTCGACCTCGCCGAAGTGGACGCGTCGGCGCTCGATCTGCGACATCACGATGCCGTGGCGCAGGGCGGCGTAGGTGCGGAAGAACTCCAACTCGCGAACCGGTGACCCGGTGAGCTCCTCGTATCGGGCGACCACGGCCCCGTGGGGGAACAGATCAGTTAGGCCGGGGAAGTCCCACTGCTCGGCGATCTCCTGGAACATGTCGGGGAAGAACAGGAACCACCCCAGGTCGAGCTCCGGCGTCGCGAGCGTGGCCGACTCCCAGTCGAGCACGGCGGCGGGCTCGACCCCGTCGAACATGATGTTGCCGATCCTGGCGTCGCCCCAGCAGAGCACGTCCGGCGACAGCTCGGTGGGCCAGTTCTCCTCGATCCAGTCGAACGCCCTCTCCGGGACCGGGATCCGGAGACCGTCCTCCCACTGGGTCCACTCGTAGTAGGCGCGCTCGTTCTCCACGTGTGCCCGAAGACTGTCGACGCCGGCGGCCGGCGCGGCATCCCCGAGCGCGGTCCGTGGGTCCGGTGTGCCGTGAACCCGGGCCAGGACGTCCACGCTCACCTCGCGCACCCGCGCCCGGCCGGTCTCGCCCAGCTCCTCCACCACCCAGCCGCCGAACACGTACGGCGGGTTGTCGACGGGGACCCGGCCGGAGACACGGTCCATCACCAGGAAGGGCACGCCCAGGATCTCGGGCGAGTCCTCGACCCAGCGGACGTCGGGCACCGGCAGGTCGGTCCGCTCGCGGACGGCGCGCATCACGGCGGCCTGCCCGGCCAGGTCGTAGTCGGGGAACACCGGGAACGAGGAGGCCTCCGGCGCGAGTCGGGCCACCAACGCCGCGCGCTCGTCACGCCCGTCCGCGGTCCACTCGGCGTCGAGCAGCACGGAGATGCTCGACATGCCCGAGCTCTCGGGGCGCCGGATCGACGTCACGCGGACCGGTCCCGTGCTGCCCACCCGCTCGGCCAGCCACGTCTCCAGTCGGGCCCGGACCTCGTCGAGGTCGGTGGTCGAGGTGATGCTGTCGGTCCGAACCGCCGCCCGACTCCTCTCGGCGCGCGCACAACAAGCACGCGGTCCGCACGAGCCTGCTGCAGGCCGCCCGTCAGCTCTTCGCCGAACGCGGGGTCGCCGAGACCACGGCGGAGGAGATCGCCGAGGCGGCCGGCGTCTCCCGCGCGACGTTCTTCAACTACTTCCGGAACAAGCACGGCATCGTCATCGCTCTCCACGACGCCCACGTGGCCATACTCGGACTCCTTGTCGACGACCTGCTGTCCGAGCCGCTGACCACCGCCGGTCGGCTCGATCGCTTGTTCGCGGACGTCGCCGCCACCGCCGCCGCCGCGCCGGTCTACTTCGCGTCGCTGACCGGCGAGCTCGAGCGTGAACTCGCCGTCCCCGCCGTCAGCGCCGCCCGCACCGAGCAGCTGACCTCTACCCTGGTGCGACTTCTGACCCCGGGAGTGGCCGCCGGGGAGGTGCGCGAGGACCTGCCACTGCGCTTCCTCGCCCAGATGGTCGGCTCCACCTACATCTCGGTGATCCGCTACTGGCGTGAGTCGCCGGACTACGACATCACGCTCAACAGTGCCCGGGCGTCGCATTTCCTGACCGGCGCCCTCGCACCAGGGACGGGCTGACCCGACGGTCACCGGAACCACGACGGCCGCCGGCCCCGGAGGCGCGAAGTTTACGTCGCCCCGCGTGGTCGCGCGACAGGTTGCGGACCTCCGCCAGAGGAGCAGAATCGCCGGCACGGCTGGAAAAGCCAGTGCACCCAGAACGATTCTCATCCCGAAGGAGTGCCGATGCCCGACAAGAAGTCCGACTCCAAGTCTGCCGCCCGATCCGCGGCCGAGAAGCTCGTCGACAAGGCCGAACAGTTCGCCGACGACCTGGCCGGCAGCGCCGACGTCGTCCCCGGTACGCCGGGATCGCGACCGCCGACCGTCGCCGAGCCCACCGAGCCCACCAGCCCGCTGCCGCCGAAGGCCGACCAGAAGGGCGCGACCCCGCACGGCCCGACCGGCGCGGAGCCGCCCGGCTCGGTCACCGCTCGCGAGGAGGTCATGCGTCAGCAGGGCCAGTTCCTCACCACCGCCCAGGGCGCGCGCCTGTCCGACACCGATCACTCGCAGAAGGCCGGTCGTCGCGGCCCGGTCCTGCTTCAGGACCACCACCTACGCGAGAAGATCATGCACTTCGACCACGAGCGCATCCCGGAGCGCGCGGTCCACGCCCGCGGGGCCGGTGCGCACGGGACGTTCGTGGCCAACGGCGCCGCAGCGAGCGTCTGCAAGGCCGGGGTCTTCGCCGAGGGCAAGGAGACCGAGGTCTTCGTCCGCTTCTCCACCGTGCTCGGTAACCGCGGCTCCGCCGACACCGTCCGCGACACCCGCGGATTCGCGACCAAGTTCTACACCGACGAGGGCACCTGGGACCTGGTCGGCAACAACATCCCGGTGTTCTTCATCCAGGACGCCATCAAGTTCCCCGACGTCGTCCACGCCGCCAAGCCGCACCCGGACCGCGAGATCCCGCAGGCCCAGAGCGCGCACGACACCTTCTGGGACTTCGTCTCCCTGCACACCGAGGCGCAGCACCACACCCTGTGGAACATGTCCGACCGCGGAATCCCGCGCTCGTACCGGATGATGGAGGGCTTCGGCGTCCACACGTTCCGGCTCATCAATGACGCCGGCGAGACGAGCCTGGTGAAGTTCCACTGGAAGCCCCACCTGGGCGTCCACTCGCAGGTGTGGGAGGAAGCCCAGATCACCGCCGGCATGGACCCGGACTTCCACCGCCGCGACCTGGCCGACGCGATCGAGGCCGGTGCGTTCCCGAGCTGGGACCTTGGCATCCAGGTCTTCCCGGACACGGTCGACGAGAACGGTGTCAGCGAGATGTTCCACGGCATCGACCTGCTGGACCCGACCAAGTTCGTGCCCGAGGAGTTGGCACCCGTGCAGGTGATCGGCACCATGACGCTCAACGCCAACGTCAAGAACTTCTTCGCGGAGACCGAGCAGGTGGCGTTCCACCCGGGCCACCTGGTGCCGGGCATCGACGTCACCAACGACCCGCTCCTGCAGGGCCGACTGTTCTCGTACCTGGACACCCAGCTCACGCGTCTGGGCGGGCCGAACTTCGGCCAGATCCCCATCAACCGCCCCCACGCCCCTGTCAACGACATGCTCCGCGACGGCTTCCACCAGTCCGCCGACCACGTGGGCGTGGCGCCGTACCAGCCCAACAGCCTCGACGGTGGGTGCCCGTTCATGGCGGGCACCACCGACGGTGCGCTGGTGGAGGTGGCGCAGCAGATCGCCGACGCGCAGGTCGTCCGCGACGCCCCGGCGACGTTCGACGATCACTACTCGCAGGCGACGCTGTTCTACACCAGCCTCACCGAGGTGGAGAAGGCGCACGTCGCCGAGGCGTACACCTTCGAGCTGGGCAAGTGCTACGAGGAGGCCATCAAGATCCGGCAGGTCGAGCAGCTCGCGCACATCGACCATGACCTGGCCGTCACCGTCGCGTCGGGGCTGGGGCTGCCCGCGCCCGCGAAGGTGCCCGTGGCCGAGGTCGTCACCAGCCCGGCCCTGTCCCAGATCGGCAAGGAGTGGCCTTCCGACGGGCGCCAGATCGGCATCCTCGTCACGGAGAACTCCGACGTCGCCGCGGTCAAGGAACTCGAGCAGGCCGTGTTCGACGACGACATGGTCCCGCTCGTGATCGGCCCGGTCGGCGGCAGGCTGGGCGAGGGCGAACCCGACGCGACGGTCGCGATCTCGCGGACCTATCAGACGCAGCGGTCCATCGAGTTCGATGCCCTCGTCGTCGTCGACCTCCCCGCCCACCCGCGGACCGACGTGCTCATCAGCGAGATGTACCGGCACAAGAAGGCCATCGCCACCCTGGCGCCCATCGACCGGTACGTCGACTTCGGACTGACCTCGGACACGCCGGGCGTGGTCGCCGTGGACGCGGCGGCCGGCGTGCTGCCCGCGCTCAAGCCGCTGCTGGCCACCCACCGGGCGTGGGAGCGGCCCGACCCGGCCCGCATCTGACACAGGGCACGGAGCAGTAGACGGACACCGTGGGTCGGGGATCGCGAGAGGTCCCCGACCCACGGCGTGCGCGGGTAGCGTCTCGGCCATGAGCCCCCACCCCGACCCCCGTGAGGCCGCCGATTGCGAGAGTCCTGCCGGCCTCCGCCTCGAGGCACGGCGGGTGATCACGGCTCCGGCAGACCGCGTGTTCGCCGTACTGTGCGATCCCGACGGCCACGTGGCGATCGACTCCTCGGGGATGCTCCAGGCGGCCGAAGGATCGGTGGTCACCGCCGAGGGCGACCGGTTCGTCGTCCACATGGACCGCGAGTCCCTCGGTGACTACGACATGGGCGAGTACGACGTCACGGTGATCATCACCCGGTTCGAGCCGGACGCCGAGATCGCCTGGACCATCGACGGGGCCATCACCCCGCCGATCGGGCATACCTACGGCTACCACCTGATCCCGCTGGGCGAGGGCGATAACGGCGATGGCGACGGCGCCGAGGGGGCGCGTACCGAGGTCGTCAGCTATTACGACTGGTCCGACGCGCACCCGAAGTGGCGCGACTCGGGAGTACTGCCGGTGCTGGACGCATCGGCTCTCAAGGCGACGCTCGGAATCCTCGACCGGGCGGTCAGGAGGGGATATGTCCGCGGCTGATCCGAATGCCCACCGGCCGGACCTGTGGTTCTCCCGCGACGGCATGGAGCTGCGCGCGGTGGACTCCGGGCCCGCCGACGGCGAGGCGATCGTCCTGCTCCACGGGTTCCCGCAACGCACCTCCAGCTGGGACCTCGTGTCTCCGCTCCTGCACGCGGCCGGGTACCGCACCCTGGCGCTGGACCAGCGCGGGTACTGCGAGTCCGCCCGCCCCCGTGGTCGACGCGCGTACCGGCTGTCGGAACTGGTGGGGGACGTCCTCGCCCTGCTCGACGCCGCCTGCCTGCCCGACGCCCACGTGGTGGGTCACGACTGGGGCGCCGCAGTCGCGTGGGGTGTCGCCGGAGCGCACCCGGACCGCATCCGCAGCCTCACCGCCGTGTCGGTCCCCCACCCCGCCGCCTTCCTCAAGGCCATGGTCGCCTCCGACCAGCTACTGCGATCCTGGTACATCGGGCTCTTCCAGCTGCCGTTCCTGCCGGAGCGACTGCTCACCTCGGCCGGCCCGCTGCCCGAGAAGGCCCTGGCCGGGATGGGGATGACGCCCGAGATGATCGAGCGCTACCGGCGCGAGATGGTCGCCGCCGGCGCGATCCCCGGGGGACTCGGCTGGTACCGGGCCCTGCCCTTCGCCTCACCGTCCCGCTCGACCGCGCCGATCCGTGTGCCCACCACGTTCGTGTGGAGTGACCGCGACCCGGCCCTGGGCCGCGGGGGCGCCGAGCGGACCCGCCACCACGTGGACGCCGACTACCGGTTCGTCGAGATGAGCGGGGTCAGTCACTGGATCCCCGACGAGCGGCCGGCAGAGCTGGCCGATGCAATCGTCGCCCGCGCCCGGTCGACCGCGGACGGCTCGGGTCCCGGGGCCTGAACTCCACCGCACCGGGTGCGCGCGGCCCGGTGCGGTGTCACGCTGGGCCGATGTTCTTCATCTTCGGTTTCAAGAACTCGTCCCGGAACCTCGGGCTGGCCCGGGCCACGTGCCCGAACTGCGGCAACGTCGCCGCACAGCGGGTCGACCGTCGGAAGCGAGCGTTCTCCCTGTTCTTCATCCCCATCATCCCGCTGGGGTCGTCGTACACGGCCACGTGCACGGCGTGCGGCATCACCACCAAGATCGACCGGTCGCGGGTCGACGGGATCCTGTCCGGCGCGTACTGATCCGGCCGCTCAGCTCTCCCGCGCCGGCACCGCTGGGGCCGTGGCCTTGTCCTCCCACGGTGGCGGGATCGTGGCGGCGACCGCCGCGGCAAGGAGGGTCGCGCCGCAGCCGAACATCAGACCGACCCGGAATCCGGTCTCGGTGGGGACAAACAGCCCCTCGAAGTCCATGGATATCTGGGTGAGCAGCACGCCGAGCACCGCGGCAGAGGTCGTGGTGCCGATGGAGCGCATGAGCGTGTTGACGCTGTTGGCCGAGCCCATCTCGGAGGTGGGGACCGAGGCCATGATCAGCGCGGGCATCGCACCGTAGGCCAGCCCCACACCGCCGCTCACCACGATGCCGACGGTCATCACACCCCAGGTCGATCCCATGAGGAACAACCCGGACGCATAGCCGACCGCGACCACCAGCGCTCCCAGGATGAGCGTGGTCTTGGGGCCGCGGGTGCCGATGAGTCGCCCGCTGAGTGGGGAGACCGCCATCATCGCCAGTCCGCCGGGCGCGCTCCACAACCCCATGGCCACCATCGACTGGCCCAACCCGTGTCCGGTCTCGACCGGGAGCTGGAGAATCTGGGGCATGATCAGCAGCTGCGCATAGAGGCCCATGCCGATGGTCACCGAGGCGATGTTGGTCATCAGGACGGGGCGACGGGCGGCAACCCGCAGGTCCACGATCGGTGACGGGTGCCGGAGGACCCACAGTGCCCATCCGGGCAGCGAGACCGCGGTGAGCGCCAGCAAGCCGAGGGTCAACGGGGAGCTCCAGCCCCAGTCGGCGCCCTTGGACACCGCGAGCAGCAGCGAGATGAGGGCGATCGCGAGCCCCACTGCGCCGATGACGTCGAGCGTGCCGTCCGGTTTGGCGGCCGGCAGCGTCCGGAGACGCACCATCATCATCACGATGATCGCCACGCCCAGGGCCCCGGACCCCCAGAACATCCACTGCCACGAACCGTATTGCGCCAGGGCGGCCGCCGCCGGGAGCCCGAGCGCCCCTCCCACTCCGAGCGAGGAACTCATCAGACTGATCGCCGGTGCGAGTCGACGCGCCGGGAGGATCTCGCGCATCGTGGCGATGCCGATGGGGATCACACCGATTCCCACGCCCTGCAGGGCGCGCCCGATGAGCATCGGCCACAGTGAGGTGGCCAGTGCGCACAGCACCGAGCCGACGACCATGACCGCCGTGCAACCGATGAGCACGTACTTCTTCGGATAGAGGTCTCCCAGTCGTCCCATGAGCGGACCGGCCACCGCTCCGGCGAGCAGCGTGATGGTGACGACCCAGGAGGCGTTGACCGCGGAGGTGTTGAGAATCGCCGGCAGCATGCCCAGCAGCGGGATGACCAGCGTCTGACTGAGAGACATGACGATGCCGCCGAAGGCGAGGACCGCGATGAGACCGTTCTCGTCCGACCGGACGGTGTCGGCGTCCCCACCGCGCGTTCGTGCCATCATCCCGTATCCTTCCGACCGAGGCTCGCTTCCGGAGCCTCTCGTCGGACATTACAGACAGGTGTCGAACGGGTTCTCGTTCCGGGCACGGCCACCGTGTTCGACATGGCGGTCCGACGTGGCGGAATCCTCGCCCACTATTGTCTGCCGCTGTCCGCAGTGCGACGATGAGCGGGTGGACACCACCGGCTCGACCCGGCGGATCACCCGCCGGCCCACCGTCTCCGTGGGGGCGTTCCTCGCCGCCACGGCCGTCGCACTGACCGCCGCCGTCACGGCCCCGGCCACCGCGAACGCCCAGGACTCCTCCGAGGCCATCCCGCGACTGTTCCCCGCTCCCGACCGCGTGATCGCCGTGGGCGGCTCACCCACGGGGCTGTGCGCGGGCGCGATCTCCACCACGCTCGACGGCGACGGGTACCCGGACACGGCGTCCGTCGCCTGGGCCTTCGCCATCGCCGGGGTGGGTCCGTGCAACCTCACCGCCACCCTCTCGTGGCGCAACCTCGACACCGGGGCCACCGGGGAGAAGATCGCGCAGGTCCCGTTCCCGCGGATCTCGACGGGCATCCCCGATCCGATCTCCCACCCCTACGAGGCGCAGATCTCCACCGGCCCGGGCCGGGTCGAATACCGACTCACCACCACCGGCGGGGCCGTCGCCGGGCCGATCGTCGTGGAGACGGTCGCCTACGACGGCTGACGACGCCGGGGGCGCGCAGCACCCGGACCGGGCAGCCGCTCCGGGCCAGCATCGTGTCGGTTGCCAAACCGGTTCCAGTAGGGGACGTGAGCATCCCCGGATGTGCTCTCACCAGCGGAATTAGAAGTGCCGCTAATTATCGTTATGTAAAGTAGTACTTGTTGGGAGCGTCCACTACTACTTGACGACATACTCAGCGCAGGCGAATACTCGGGACTATGGAGACCTCTCGCCTGGTCGAGCTCATTGATGCTCACAAGCACACCTACGGCGTCAGTGAGGCCGAGCTGGCCCGCCGAATCGGGATCACCCGCCAGAATCTGTACTTGTGGCGCACCCGCGGTCTGCGCGGCCTGCCGGCCCGAGCGACTCTCGATGGCATGGCTACCGAACTGCATCTTCCGTATGTCCGGGTTCTCGAGGCGGCCTTGCGCGATGTCGGCTACCTCGACGCCACCGACGGATTCTCAGGCGTACTGGCATGACCGCCCCTGACCCCCTCGGCCCGGCGGCCACCTGAGTCGTCTTTAGTCCGGCTTTGGAATTTCGACAGTAAAGCTCGCACCTTGGCCGGACCCGTCGCTGTGCGCTCGAATGTGCCCTCCGTGGGCTTCGACGAGTGCGCGAGTGATGGTCAGGCCGATACCGCTGCCGCCGCTGTGGCGGCCGCGTGAGGTGTCGGCTCGGTAGAAGCGGTCAAAGAGGTGGTCGAGGTAGTGTGGGGCGATTCCTTCGCCGGAGTCCGACACGGTGATCTCGACGTGGCGGCGCCCTACCTGCCCGCTGATGACGGTGACGGTGCCGCCGGCGGGGGTGTGGCGAAGTGCGTTGTCCAGGAGATTGCCCAGCACTTGTCCGATGCGGTCGGTGTCCACCGTCACCGGTGCGTCGTCGACGTGGGTGTGTAGCTGGACTCCCTTGTTCTCGTATCGTTCTCGGACGGCGTCGACCGCACGGGTGACCAGCGTCCGAGTAGTGGTCGGACTGGGGCGAAGGCGGGTGAGGTGTTCTTCCGCGCGGGAGACGTCGACGATGTCCGCGGCGAGTCTCTCCAGCCGCCGAGTAGCCGACCACAGAATGGTTCGGACGTCGTCGTCGAAGGTGTGGATGCCGTCGTCGATGGCTTCGAGGTAGGAGTCGAGTGTGGCAAGGGGTGTGCGCATTTCGTGTCCGAGGTCGGCCAGCATTCTGCGTCTGGTGGTCTCGGTGGCGTCGAGCCGTCGGGCGAGTTCGTTGACACTGTCGGCGAGATCGTCGAACTCGCGGCCCAGGCCTGGGCTAACGACCCGCGTGTCGTAGCGTCCACTGGCGATCTCGGCAGTCGAGGAGGTCACGGCGGTGACGGAGTGTTGAACTCTCCGGGTGAGATACCAACTCACCAGCAGCGCCAGTAACACTGCGATGGTCACCGCCAACCCCCACGCCACGATGATGGACGCCGTGAATGCTTCCTCGACGTGGGCTGCCTCCGCCGAATTATGATCGATGCCGGCCTGGCCCAGGTGAGGTTCCCCCGGATCCGTAGAG
>NZ_LSSV01000030.1:0-70389 GCF_001658045.1 Dietzia sp. 111N12-1
CCCACGGATGCAGCAGAAGAGCCCGATTTGCCGTTGCCCGCCCCGGTGACACCGCACTGTTCACTGACACCTCTGGCGTGTACGAGCTGGAGGTCGACTGACTCTGCGGCGAAAGGCGCCTGAGGACGAGCGGGGACAATGACACCATGGACGATCTGCTCATCGCGCCGGGGCCCGGGGCACCACACGGCCTCCGGATCCCGGCGGTCGAGCTCGTCGAGCAGTTCTCCCGCTCCTCCGGCCCCGGCGGCCAGGGCGTCAACACCACAGATTCGCGGGTCCAGCTCAGCCTCGATCTCGCCACCACCACTGCACTCGAAGAGACGCAGCGGGCCCGGGTGCTGCGCAATCTCGCCTCTCAGCTCGACGACGCGGTACTGACGATCGCGGCCTCCGAGGAGCGTTCCCAGCGGCGGAACCGGGCCGCGGCCCGCGTCCGTCTCGCCGGGCTTCTTCGTGAGGCCGTTGCCCCGGCGGGTCCCCGTCGACCGACGCGCCCGACCCGGGGTTCGCAGCGCCGCCGACTGGAAGCCAAGAGCCGGCGCGATGCCATCAAGGAAAACCGCCGACGTCCCGACTCCGACTAGGCCCGCCCGGGCGTTCACGGGCGTCGAGCAGGTCGATTCCGTAGTCGGCCACGACGGCCCGCATCTCGGCCAGGTAGCGCTGCGCCTGTTCGGTGAGCGGGATTCCGGAGTGGCTGATCCATCCGATCTCGATGCTCTGGTCCACTTCGAGGGGGATGGCGACGATCTCGGGATCCAGGTCGTCACTGATGATGCCGGTCGAGATCGTGTAGCCGTCCAGCCCGATCATGAGGTTGAAGATGGTCGCACGGTCGGACACCCGGATCTCCCGGGCACTGGAGAGTGTGGAGAGGATCTCCTCGGCGAAGTAGAACGAGTTGTTCGCGCCCTGGTCGAACGTCAGCCGCGGAAGGTCTGCGAGATCCTCGAGCGTGACGTGGTCCCTGGTGGCCAGGGGGTTCTGCCGGGAGATGAACACGTGCGGGGTCGCCGTGAACAGCGGGTGGAACACCAGCCCGGAGTCCCGCAACAGCTTGTCGATGACCTTGCGGTTGAAGTCATTCCGGTAGAGGACTCCCACCTCACTGCGGAGTGTCCGGACGTCCTCGATGATGTCCCACGTGCGGGTCTCCCGGAGCGAGAACTCGTACTGCTCCGCGTCGCCGGACCTGACCATCCGGATGAACGCCTCCACGACGAACGAGTAGTGCTGTGCGGATACCCCGAGCAACCGCCGTGAGGGTGGCTGGCCGAGGTAGCGCTGCTCCAGCAGCGACATCTGTTCGACGACCTGTCGGGCGTAGCCGAGGAATTCCGCGCCCTCGTCGGTCAGCGTCACTCCCCGGGCGGACCGGGCAAGCAGGGTGCGCCCCACCCTGGATTCGAGGTCCTTCATCGCGGCGGACATGGTCGGCTGGGCGACGTAGAGCAACTCCGCAGCGCCGGTGATCGAGCCCTCCGCGGCGACCTCGATGAAGTAGTGCAGCTGCTGGAGTGTGATACCTCTGGATTCCCGGCGCATAGCTACAGCCTATAGAGATCCATAGCAAACGTTAGTTACCCGATACCTGAACTGGGACTGCAGGATGGGGATACAGAATTTCCGCAGCGCCGAGCCCGGCCGACCAAGCCCTGAATTGGACGTACATGTCGAACGAACTCACGTTCAGCATCACCACCACCCGCTTCGACGAGAACTACTCTCCGTCGGAGAGCTCTCGGACCACCACGAACTTCGCGAACCTGGCTCGCGGCGAGCATCGGCAGCAGAATCTCCGCCGAACCCTGTCGATGATCAACCACCGATTCAACGACCTCGCACGCCGGGATAACCCGACCGGGGACCGCTATTCGGTCGAACTCGAGATCGTCTCCGCGGACCTGCAGTTCTATACGGACGATGCCGATCACGGGTTCCCCCTGATCGAGGTACTGGATATCCAGATCGTCGATCACCAGACCGGGCACCGCCTGCCGGGCATCGTGGGCAACAATTTCTCGTCCTACGTCCGCGACTACGACTTCAGCGTTCGGCTGCCGTCGGTCAATGAAGGAAGCTCCGAGTTCACCGTGCCCAGCGACTTCGGTGTCCTGCACGGAAAGCTGTTTCAGCACTTTCTCGACTCCGCGGCGTACGGGGAACGATTCGAGGTGGATCCCGTGATCTGCATCAGCGTGTCGACGAGCAGGACCTACCACCGGACCGGCTACCAGCACCCGGTCCTCGGCGCCGAGTACCAGCAGGACGACTACTCGTTGACCGACGAGTACTTTCACAAGATGGGGCTCCAGGTCAGGTACTTCATGCCACCCGGCGGGGTCGCCCCGCTCGCGTTCTATTTCCGCGGCGAACTGCTCAACGACTACTCGGACCTGCAGCTCATCGGCACGATCAGCGTCATGGAGACGTTCCAGAAGATCTATCGGCCGGAGATCTACAACGCGCACTCGGCCGCAACTGACGTCTACCGGCCGTCCTTGGATCAACAGGACTACTCGCGCACCCCGATTGTCTACGACCGTGACGAGCGCAGTCAGCTCGCGAAGAAGCAGGGCGCGTACACGGAAGAACACTTCATCAAGCCGCACCGAGAACTCCTCGAGCAGTGGGCCGCCCGCCACGCCGTTCTCGTCGGATGACCACCGGAGGAAAGTCGACCATGAACCGGATCCTGCCCACGTCCACCGTCGGCAGCCTGCCCAAGCCCTCGTGGCTCGCCCAGCCTGAAGTCCTCTGGTCGCCCTGGCGGTTGCAGGGCGACGAGCTGAGCGAGGGCAAACAGGACGCGCTGCGTATCGCAGCCCACGAACAGAGCAACCGCGGCATCGACATCGTCAGCGACGGCGAGCAGACCCGTCAGCACTTCGTCACGACCTTCATCGAGCATCTCGACGGCGTCGACTTCGATCGGCGCGAGACCGTCCGGATCCGCAACCGCTACGACGCGAGCGTGCCCACAGTAATCGGCGACGTGAGCCGCTCAAAGCCCGTGTTCGTCGACGACGCGAGGTTCCTCCGGCAGCAGACCGATCAGCCGATCAAGTGGGCGCTCCCCGGCCCCATGACGATGATCGACACGCTCTACGACGGCCACTACAAGAGCCGTGAGAAGTTGGCGTGGGAGTTCGCGACGATCCTCAACCAGGAGGCCCGAGATCTCGAGGCCGCGGGGGTCGACATCATCCAGTTCGACGAGCCCGCGTTCAACGTCTACTTCGACGAGATGAAGGACTGGGGCGTGGCGGCACTGGAACGAGCAGCCGAGGGACTCCGCGCGGAGACCGCGGTACACATCTGCTACGGCTACGGGATCAAGGCCAACACCGACTGGAAGGCCTCCCTCGGGTCGGAATGGCGACAGTACGAGGAGTCGTTTCCACTACTGCAGCAGTCCAGCATCGACATCATCTCGCTGGAGTGCCACAACTCTCGTGTCCCGATTGACCTCGTCGAGCTAGTCCGGGGCAAGAAGGTCATGCTCGGGGCGATCGACGTGGCAGACGAGCGCGTCGAGACCCCGCACGAGGTCGCCGCCACTCTCCGGCGGGCACTCGGGTTCGTCGACGCGGACAAACTCCTGCCGAGTACGAACTGCGGGATGGCGCCCTTCCCACGGGACATCGCGCTCGCGAAGTTGAGCGCGCTCAGCGCGGGCGCTCGCATCGTTCGCGAGGAGATTTCTGCCGCGTCCCTCACCGAGGCAGTGAGGTAGCCAGGGTTCAGTCATCCGGATCCCGGGCGACCCCGTGGCACAGCTCGCGCGTTCATCACGTCAGCTGGGCTGAACCGCGCGCAATTTCAAGGGCTTGTCAGTGGCCCCTGGACGTCGTACCGGACCACCACGAAGTCACGGTTCCGCTCGCACCCCGTGAGTTGGAGATCGAAGGCACCGCCGAACAGCGGCTTTCCTGAACCGAGGGTCACGGGCGCGATCGAGACCACCACCTCGTCGAGCATCCCGGCCCCCGCGAATTCTGCCGCGATGCCACCACCCCCCATCACCCACACATCGCGGCCGCCGGCCGCGGATTCAAGAGCTCCGCGATGATCCACAGGGTCCCCGGCGACGAAGGAGACATGTTCGTTCGCCGCCTCCAGACTGCGGTGGGTGAACACGAAGGTGGGGATCTCCGGCAGCCACTCACGGTCGTGCTCGAGCACCCACATATACGTGGACGAGCCCATGACCTGGGCTCCCACATCGACGAGGAACGCCGCGGTGCTGCCCGGCCCGTTCTCGTCGATATCGTGCTTGAAAAGCCAGGCCAGGGAGTGCTCATCGTCGGCCAGGAACCCATCGAGGGTCGAGGCTGCGAAGTAGCGGTAGCGGGTCATGGAAGCCCTCCTGAGGCGCGGCGGTTCCGCGTGATCGGATCCGGACCGAGGTGTGCGATGTCCCGGTTTCCGCATGGTAAACCCGCATCCCACCGAGCCCCGGCACACACCGTTCTCTTGTGCGGCGAATCGCGGAGGGCGATGGTGCTGTCATGAACATCGAACGCATCGTTCCCGATCTGACGGTCTGAGTCTGATCACCGCCGATGACACAAGCCCCGGAGAACCCAGACGTCTCAATCTTCGTGGACGACGTTCAGACCGCGTACGACCGCACCGTGGCGGCAGGTCTCCAGATCGTGCACCGGCTCAGATCAGAGAAGTGGGGCGTCGTCCGGTTCTTCTACCGCGACGCATCAGGCAATGTGGTCAACGTCGGCATGCATGCTCGGTGACCGGCCGACTCACACGTTGAACCGGAACTATCTACTGGGACTTTGCCGAGACGGTCGCTTGATGGCGGTTGCTGAAAGATAGGGCTTGACCTGCGGTCACGTAGTGGCCGGTGTTGGTCCGCGCAATCCCCGGGTGGATCTCCTGCGTACTCTCTGCGTACCGGGGACACGAGAGCACCCCCCGGCGTAGTGCTGGGGGGTGTCTCCGCACCGGTGACGGGTACCGGTGCAACCGCCGCCGTGGAAGGGTCGACGACGGTGGTCTGTTATCCGGTCGTGCGCTTCAAGATCACCTCGAAGTGATGGTCCCGGCCGGCCACGGTGTGCCGCTCCACGTCACCGTCGACGTCGTAGTCGACTCCGCGCCACACGACACGGTCGGCGGGCTTGATCTCCGTCCGTGGCCCGGTCAGCATCCGGTACCGGGTCGACACCATGTCACGGTGCGCCACAGTCTCGGTGGAGCCGAGCGGCGACATGGTGCACCGGACGGGGATCTCCACGTCGGCGTAGATCGGGGAACCGTACCGGTCGCGGTCGACGATCTCCCGCCGCTCGAGGACGGCCCGGTCCTGGAACACGATCACAGGGCACGCACCCTGTACCGGTTCAACACCGCGAGCTCCACGAGGGTGAAGCCTTGGAACGCGCCGCGGATGGACACCCCGCCGGTGTCGTACGGGATGCCGGTCGGGTTGGTGACCAGTCGTGCCGCGGCGGTGAGGATGACGTCGTCGATCCCCTCCCGGTGCGTGTGGACGACCGTCAGGTCGACGCCTTCGCCGATGTACTCGTCGCCGTTGGGGTCGATGTGCCGGCCGCGGGTGTACGCGGCGACCATTGACGTCACGGTGCGTACGGCGGCGTCGGCCTGGGCCACGAGTACCTCGTCGGTGTCGTCGTGGCCCAGGAACGCGAGGACGTCGGTGCCGGTGGTCATCACGGGGTGGCCGCGGTGAGGACGACGACCCCCTCGGGGTGGATGAGGCCGAGGTCGTAGCGGGTGACGACGCGGATGCCGGTCTCGTCGGTGTCGGCGTACTTCTGGTCGAGGATCTTGACCTGCGGGTCGATGTCGCGGACGACGGCGAGCTGCTTGGTGTCCATGAGCAGTCCCTTGCCGGCGGGCATCCGGTTCGACACCGTCACGGGGACACCGAAGAGGCGGTACTGCGTGTCGGAGGTGATGTCCGACTCGAGGATGTACCGGCCGTCGCCGTCCTTGACCTTGCGCAGGGTGTAGAAGTCGCCACCGTTGAAGATCCACCGGTTCGGCTGGACCTCGGCGGCGGTGGCGAGCGCCAGGGCGTCGAGGAGGCTGTCCGGGTCCGCGAGGTCCAGGACCGCGTCCTGGGTGCCGGCCTGGTTGAGGACACCGGTCACGGTGTTGTCCGTGCCGTCGCCGTTGAGGAGCGCGTCGTCGAGCTTGGTCTTGACGTCGTGGACGAGACGCTGCTGGAGAACACCGGAGACACCCATCTTCGCCTGACGGATCAGCTCATTGGTCACGCGGACGATCGCCTTGATGGACTTGCGGTTCGTCGGCATGAGCGACAGTTCGTCGAAGTCGGCGGTGTAGTCGTCGGGGATCTGCTCACCCTCTCCGACCCATGCGACGGCGGTGGAGCCGGTCAGGCGCGGGATGCGCAGCGGCTCGGAGGAGTTGAAGATCGTGGCGCCGCTGGAGAGGACGACGGACGCGGCCTCGAGGGGCTGCACGAGCATCGTGGAGACCTGGTCCTGGATGGTGGACGAGGCGGAGGTGGTGGTGTTGACCATTGGGGTCACCCTTTCGGTTGCGTGAACGGATAAGGCACGTTCACCGCCGGGGTGACAGACGAGGGGGACGCCGGGTCCCACATAGTGAGATTGTACCCGACGTCCCCGACATTGTCGTCACGTGACGTCTACAGCGTGCCTCTCATGGCCTCGAGGAGATCCGGTCCCCCTCCGGTCTTGCCGCGGTTGCCCTGCCCGACGTCGCCAGCCACCCGGCGGGCCCGGAGGTGGGGCTTGCGGGTGAGGAGGTCGTCGACCGCGGCGGCGAGGGCGTCCGGGTCCTCGAGGTGGGCCTCGTCGAACTCGAGGTCCGTGGGGTCGGCGAGCTTCCCGGTCTGCCCGACGAGTGCGGTGTGGAGCCGTTGGGCGAGCTGGTCGGCCTTCTGGGCGCGTTCCCGGTAGCGGGCGTTCTCCTTGCGGAGATCCTTGACGACCTTGGCGGGAAAGGTCTCCGGCTCGGTCTCCTCGGTGTCACCACTTGGTGACACTCCGTCGTCATCTGGCTCGTTCTGGATGGCGCTGTTAACGCCATCTAGCTCGGTCACGTTCTTCTCGTCTGCTAGAGGTGCGGAGCGCAACTCTTCCAGATCGGCCTTCTCTTCTGGAGCAGTTGCGGTCTGCAACTGCTCCAGATTGGCCTTCTCGTCTAGAAGAGCTGCAGGCTGCAGCTCTTCTAGAGCAGATGGGGACCCCATCTGCTCTAGATCGGTGTCGTTCTCGGTCATGGTTTCCCTCTCGTCGCTCATGCCACACCCGCCCGCTCGCGGGCCTCGTCGTCGTCGATCACGCCGTCGTTGTGGAGCTTGACGGTCGCGTCGGCCTCCGCTGCTACCGAGCGGGCGGACGGGTCTGCCCACCGCACTCGGACGTCGTACACCTCCGGGTCATGCCCATCCGCCACAGCGAGGAGGAGTCGGCCCACCTGCTCCCAGGACCTGCCGAACGCCTGCTGGCGGGCCTCTGCCTTCGCGGTGAGCGCGGCCTCGGCTGCCCTGGTCTGCTCCGCGCTGGCCGGGTTCGCCGTCATCACTCCGAGGTAGTGGCCGGGGAGCCCGGTCACCGCTGAGATCGACTGGACGATCACGTCCACCGCGGTCCGATAGCTGTCCAGGCCGGCGCCTGAGAGCTGCCCGAACTTCGTCTCCGGGGCCTCCGAGATCATCGTCTTGTCCGACTCCGGGATCGGGTTGATCGGGTTCCCCTCGTCGTCCTCCGCGACCTCGAGGCCGGTGGCCCACCGGCGGGGGCGGGCGTAGGACTCGCTCGTGACCATCATGTCCGCGAGGATCTTGTTCAGCGCGTCCACCGGGCCGATCACGTCAGCGAACTCGGACGTGCCGTCCACGACTCCGGGCCGGTCAGCGTTGACCAGCGGCACCACCGGGACGACACCGAGGTCGTTGGGGACCGAACGGACCGCGGACAGGGCCTCCGGGTTCAGCGGCTCCCCGACGAAGTGGACGATCTCGTCGTGCCGGTACACCACGACGTGCGTCTGCTCGGTCCGTCCGTCCGGGGTCGGTTCGATCCATCGTTTCACCGCGCCGACGACTTCACCGGTTGCCGGGTCGCGGGCCACGCTCATGGAGTGCGGGGACTCGATGGTGACGCGGGGCCGGCCACGACGGTCCGCCCACACCAGCGCGTAGGCCGATCCGAGGACGAGCGCCTCCCGGTGCGCCTGGGCGGCGAGCTGGTCCAGGTCCGATCCGGTCCAGAGCTGCCACAGCTTGTCGGAACGCTGGCCGGCGACGTCAAACCCGGACACCGTCAGGCGTTCGGAGATCGCGGACACCAGGAGCCGAGGGACGTTGACGGCGAGCCGGTCGAACTTCGTGCCGATAGCCTCCCGCGCCTCCGGGGTCAGGTACGCCAGCGGCTGACGGCCGGCGTAGTAGCGCTCGAGGAGGGACAGGGCCGGTGCCCTGTTGTCGATCTTCTGGAGCATGTCTTTCACTGCTGGTCTCATCTGAAACTCACCACTTTCTTTCGTTGCTTCTGGGTTGCGTGCCATGCCGCTCGGTCGAGCGCCACGATTGCCGCCACGGCGGCGTCGATCTTCCGCGGGCTACCCCGCTTGTCTTTGGAGACGAGATCCCCCTGCGGGGTGCGTTTCGCTACGCAATGCGCGAAGTGCGAGGCCATGCGGGCATCCCCGTCATGCGTCACCTCTCCGGTAGCGATTGCCTGGAACATGCGGTCGGTTGCCGGGGCCATACGGCCAGCGTGCGCCGTGTTCCATTCCAGGACTTTCTTCTCCCCGTGCCGGTCGGCCCACCCCTCGATCTCGGATCTCCATCCCCACGGATCGGCGGCGAGCTCGAGGACGTCGAAGTCCTGGAACGCCACGTCCACCGCCGCGTCCACGTCGGAGCGCGGCACCCGCCACCGCGGATCTCCGGGATTTTCCCAGAGCCCCACGACGAACAAGTGCGGGTCGTCGACCGTGCAGCCGATCAGCGCCGTCGAGTCACCCGACGCGCTGCCGTCGAACGCCAGGACCACCCGGTCACGCTTACCGACCCGGCGGTCCTCGTCGGCACGCTGGTCGAACACACCGAACGGGAGCCACGACTCCGACCCCGACACCCACTGGCCCAACCTGAGCTGACGGAACACCGGCTCCCGTAACGTCCGCTGAGCCGACGCCAGACCGTCCTCGGAGAGGAAGTCACCGAGGGCCGGGTTCGCGGCTGCCCACGCCTTCCGGTCGTCCGTCGCGCACCCCTCCGGGGCCATGAACTCACGGAGGAAGAACGACGGGTCGTCACCCTTCCGGCCATGCTCCACAAGCGACCACATGATGCAGTCGGGCGTCGTCGAGGGAGTCGAGATCGCCAGGACGAGACTCTCCGGCCGCTTACCAACGACCGAGGTGACCGCCTCCCAGACCTCCGGAGTGACCACATGTAACTCATCCACGACGAGGAGGGACGGGTCCCACCCATGCAGCGCGGCCGGGTCCGCCGGCAACGCCCGGATGCTCGAGTCGTTCTCCGGGACCTCGATCCGATCCCGATACACGTGCGCACGCTCCGCGAGCTCCGGCGACAACTCGATCATGCGACGCGCCAGGTTGAGGACGATCTTGGCCTGCCGCTCATCCGAGGCCACGACGAGGATCTCGGCGGACGGCGGACCCACCCACAGCTCCGCGACCGCGAGCGCAGCGGCCAAGGCACTCTTACCGTTCGCTCTCGGCAGGCTGACCACCGCGGTACGCACCCCATCGGCGTACGCGCCACGCACGATCTCCGTCTGCCACGGCCGCAACCGCAGCGGCTTCAGCGCACCGACCCCCTTCGGCACATTCACGTACGTCTTGACGAACCGCTCCCGACGACGAGCACGGTCAGTCGGCCACCCCTTGAACGACAGCGGCGCCGCCTCGATCTTCGATTTTGGCCCGGCCTTGATAGCCACTCATCCCACCCCCTCGGAGGTACCCCTCGGGGTATGTGAGGCAAACTTAGCCTCCCGGCGTGGGTCCGGGTCGCTATCCGCTGGGGGTGTCCCCCCTGGGGTCTGGTTGGGTCGCTGACGGCCTCTCTCGCGGTTGTGGTACCCACATACCACTTCGACGGTTGCGAGCGTTACAGGCAAGCCTGCGGCTTTCCGTCGCCATGCCTCTTCGGAGTGGTCGAGTTGGAGGTCGTGCGGGGTTCCGCAGTCTGCGCAGAATGGTTGGAGCTTGCGGGCTCGCTTGGAGAGCCGGTCCCACTGGGAGTCGTAGCCTCTCGCTCTCGGGCTTGTCTTGCGGTTGTGGCGTTCCCGTTCGACGGGTGGCGCGCACTCGGAGCACCGCGGCGTGTCGACCGGTGTGCCGCAGTCGAGGCAGGGGCGGAGGGTCATGCCGGGTCCTCGAGTCCGGCCACCTTGTGCAGGTAGCTGGAGAGGAACTGGAGACCGAGCGGGGTGTGGACCGCGGGGACCATCTCCTGGTAAAGGGCATGGACCGCGGGGACCATCTCCTGGTAAAGGGCATGGACCGCGGGGACCATCTCCTGGTAAAGGGCATGGACCGCGGGGACCATCTCCTGGTAAAGGGCATGGACCGCGGGGACCATCTCCTGGTAAAGGGCATGGACCGCGGGGACCATCTCCTGGTAAAGGGCATGGACCGCGGGGACCATCTCCTGGTAAAGGGCATGGACCGCGGGGACCATCTCCTGGTAAAGGGCATGGACCGCGGGGACCATCTCCTGGTAAAGGGCATGGACCGCGGGGACCATCTCCTGGTAAAGGGCATGGACCGCGGGGACCATCTCCTGGTAAAGGGCATGGACCGCGGGGACCATCTCCTGGTAAAGGGCATGGACCGCGGGGACCATCTCCTGGTAAAGGGCATGGACCGCGGGGACCATCTCCTGGTAAAGGGCATGGACCGCGGGGACCATCTCCTGGTAAAGGGCAAGGACGGCGAGCACGAGTTCGGTGGGCCGGTGGCAGTCGTTGACTTCACCGAGGATTGCGCTGATGCCGTCGGTGTCTCCTCGTCCGTGGTGCGCGACGAGAGCGGCGGCGCGACGATGGTCGGCGGCGGTGATGGTCAGGTGTTCTTGGTCGTCACTCATTGGGGGTCTCCTGCTCGGCGTGGTCATGAAGTTGATCGGCGAGGGCGACGGCCTCGTCCGGGGGAATGAGATAGGTGGTGCCGCCGATGGTGAGGATCACCCACCTGTGTCGGCGGGAAACCTCGGGGTGGACGACCGTTTCTCGGCGGATCACGAGGCGGCTCCTCGGGCTCGGCGGGCGATGTAGTCGGGGCAGGTGTCGTCGTGGTGGATCTCCATGACGTAGACGCCGGGGGCGTGGGTGACGAACCTGGTCTCGGAGTCGCAGTCGGGGCACCCTCCCGCGATGGGGTGGGGGCCGAGGGCTTGGAAGATGTCGCTGATGCTCATGCTGGGACCCTTTCGGTGGCGAGGAGGTACTTGGTGCCGTCCTGGACGACGTGGCCGTCGGCGAGGACGACGGGCCGGCGGCGGTCGGCGCTGGTCGACACTCTCGGTGTGGGGTTGCTGCGCATGAGCCTCACGCCGTCTCCCTCCCGTATGCCTCGACACCGACCAGGCAGGCGTCGCATTCGCCGCTGTTGGTCACGCGGTCGACCGGGTGGTCGGGGCATCGGCGGATGAGCAGGGCGGTCAGTCCGTGCTTGAGGGGCCGGGACTCGACGAGGCGGATCTCGGGGTGCGGGGTGGTCATGATGCTCTGCGCCTCTCTAGGCGTCGGATGATGAACGGGGACAGGAAGCCGTCGCCGACGAGCCGTGTGGCGATCTGCTCTTCCTCGGCGCTGAGGTCCGGGATGGCGTCGGAGACCTTGAATAGCTCCTTGAGGACCTTGGGGTCCGCGAGCCGCTCGTCGACCGCGACGAGTTGCGTGGCCGGTGCTCCCTCGCGCGCGCCTGCGCGCGTTGGTGAGCTTTGATTTGATCCTTTGATCTGATCAGGATCTGTTGGGTGGACATCTAGGTGTCCTCTGTTCCTGTCTCTGAATGTCCTCTGTTCTGTCACGGATGTCCTCTGTTCTTCCGCGAATGTCCTCTGTTCCGGGCTCGGAAGTGGGGACACTGATGTCCCCTGTTCTTCGGCCGGGAGTGGCGCTTCCGGGGGCGTCTGCTGGGTCGCCGAGGGGTAGCTGAGCCGATACTCCGAGGCGAGCCCTCGACGTCCCCCGGAGCGGCCTTCCCGGGTGCGTTCGATCCACCCGGACTTGATCAACTGGTCGATGTGCCGCGTGATGGTCCGCGGGGTTGTGCCCTGCGCTTCGGCGAGTGCGGTCCGGCCGGGGAAGGCGTGCTCGCCGAGGGCGTCCGAGTAGTTGAAGATCCCGATGCCGGTCGTGAACGCGGGAGACTGGGCCATCTCTGCGTAGAACGCCTTCATCCAGTGGAACTTGTATCCGTGGCCGGCCAACGTTGTCCCCCCCTCGGGCCTGGTCGTGTGCGGGTCTCAGTGAGTGCGGCTGGTCGAGCGGTCCCGGTCGGCGGCGGGATCGCCGGTGTGCCGCATCACGAGGCCGTGCCCGGGTCGGTCCGGCGGCGCGCGTGCTCGCTCATGCCTGCCCCTCCTGGATCTCGGCCCACTGCCCCGCGAGGGCGAGGAGGTCGAGCGCCCACCGGCTCAGCTCGGCGGGGCTCTCGGCCAGCCCCTCACCGATGCGGACACGCATGTCCATCCGGGTGGAGACGGCGTGCTGGTCGACCTCGAGCGAGGCGGTCATGCCCTTGTGGTCGGCGTAGATGGCGTCCAGGTAGCGGACGCAATCGGTGCCGTCCGGTGTCAGTTCCCAGTCGGTGTGCTTGTGGACGGTGGCGAACTCGGGCAGAGGCACCTCGGCGGGTCCCATGACTCGGCGGACGCGGGCCTGGTCTCGAGCGCAATCGCGCATGTACTCGACGAGGTCGATTCCCAGGCTGGCGGCGTGGTCCTCGGGCCAGCGAGCGAACTTGGCGTCGAGGTCGTCGAGGTCGGTGTCGGTGAGGTGCTTGGCGGTTGCGCTGTCGAGCCAGGGGCGGCTCGGGGTATGGTTGGTCATCACGATCTCCTGTGCATGGGTGGTCGGTCGGACGCCTTCGGTGGGCGACGGAGTTGCAGCTCCGCCACCGGGGGCGTTCTTTGTGTCCGTGGGCATTAGCTGGCCTCCTCGAACTGGCGGTCAATCCAGTCCAGGACGTCCTGCTCGCGCCAGTAGCGGCGACCTCCGATGAGTGCCGACTTGGGCGCGGTGCCGGATTGGATCATCCAGTTGAGGCCGGCTTCCGACTTGCGGAGCATCGGTGCGACCTCCTTCTTCGTAAGCAACTTGGGTGCCACGGGGTTACCTCCTCCTTCCCCAACACCTTGTTGGGGCTTCCACGAATCAGCATACACCACAACAAGTGGCAGGGCGCAACATCATGTGGCATCCTTCTTGCATGCCCAGCCCTGATCCGCATGAGATGCCCGACACTGACAAGGTTTTTGGGAGACGCGTTGAACGTCTCCGAGAACGTAATGGCTGGTCACAGACGGAACTCGCCAGGAAAATGAAGGAGCGTGGTTTTGACGCCTTCCACCAGACGACAATCTCGAGGGTTGAGAAGGGCGAGAGGCCTGTGCGTCTCGGGGAGGCTGTGGCATTCGCCGACATCTTCGGTCGGCCGCTGGAGTCGATGCTTGCCGCTCCCTCTGGGGAGGTTGCACCCGACTCCGAGATCATGGCCGCCTTCATCCGGCGAACGGTGAACTGGCAGAACGACGCCATTCAAGCGATCACAAAGCACATGTGGTGCATTGCGAATATCCGGGAAGCGCGAAAGGAGTTCTTGGAGCTAGGGGGAGAACGAGCCCCGGACGATGAACTCCTCGCCCTTCTCAAGGAGTACGACGGGCTGTTCGACCGGGACAACGAGTTCCTCGTCGGACAAGCAGAGAAACTCTACGAGGAGGTCCGAGAACTCGAGTACTTCACGCTAGTCGACAAGAAGCTGGACGAACTGTGGCCAGGCTCTCGGGCCGCCGCCCGGATGCGAGCTGAACGCAGACGGATGCGAAAGCGAGTGGAAGCGGAGATCGAGGGTCCGCACGATGCGGAGGAGTAGGCGGTCTGGGGTCGAGGATCTGTGGACCTCTAAGCGCACCGGCGAACCGACCCGGCTCCACGGTCAGGGCAAGCGGTGGCGTGCCCGCTACGTGGACGACAGCGGGCAGGAACACACCAAGCGGTTCCCGCGGAAGCGTGACGCGGAAGCATGGCTCGATGAAGTGACCGCAACTCTCGTTGTCGGGAGCTATGTGCCCCCGGACCGCGGGCGCATGACGTTCAGCGCGTACTACGCCGACTGGGCCACCCGGCAGGTGTGGGAGTCCAGCACCGTGAAGGCTATGGATCTCGCGGCCGGCGGGGTGACGTTCGGGGACGTACCGTTCCCAGACCTCCGGCCGTCCCATATCCAGACGTGGGTCAAGTCGATGCAGGACCGGGGCCTCGCGCCGGGGACGATTCGCACCCGTTTCAACAACGTGCGCACGGTGTTGAAGGCTGCGCACCGAGACCGGTACCTGGGTGCCGACCCGACTGTGGGCGTGCCTCTCCCCCGCCGGCGTCGCGCCGACATGGCGATGACTATCCCCACCGAGGTAGAGGTGAGCACGCTACTCGAGAAGTCGGAGGAGGTGTTCTCTCCGTTCGTCGCCCTATGCGCGTTTGCGGGTCTCCGGCTGGGTGAAGCGGCCGCGCTACAGACCGGGGACGTGGACTTCCTCCGCGGCGTGATCCATGTGCGGCGTCAGGTCCAGCGGGCGAACGGTGGAGAGGTGGAGCTGCGTCTGCCGAAATACGGATCGGAGCGCGACGTGGCGGTCCCGCGGGCGCTGACCGACATGCTCGCCGTACACACCACGAAGGTGCTCGCAGACGGTGAGCCGGAAGCGTGGCTGTGGCCGGGTGAGCGCGGTAATCCGTGGCACCAGAACACGGTGACTTACTACTGGCGGAAGGCCAGGGAGAAGGCGGGGCTGGAGTATCGGCTGCACGACCTCCGGCACTTCTACGCCTCGGGCCTGATCGCCTCCGGGTGTGACGTGGTGACCGTCCAGCGGGCGTTGGGGCACCGCTCCGCCACGGTCACGCTGAACACCTACAGCCACTTGTGGCCGGACGCCGAGGACCGTACGCGGGCGGCGTCGAAGTCGCTCATGGAGTCGGTGCTGGAATCTCCTGCGTACTACCTGCGTACCGGAGGGCCTGTTTCGTAGTCTGACCAGCGCGTTAGTGCCGGTATCACACGTTGAACCGGAACTCCACCACGTCGCCGTCGGCCATGACATAGTCCTTGCCCTCCATGCGCACCTTGCCGGCGGCCTTGGCGGCGGCCATCGAGCCGGCGGCGTCGAGGTCGTCAAAGGAGACGATCTCGGCCTTGATGAAGCCATTCTCGAAGTCGGTGTGGATGACGCCGGCGGCCTTGGGGGCGGTGTCGCCCTTGCGGATCGTCCAGGCGCGCGACTCCTTGGGGCCGGCGGTGAGGTAGGTCTGCAGCCCGAGGGTGTGGAAGCCCGCGCGGGCCAGTGCGTTGAGGCCCGGTTCGGTCTGGCCGATCGACTCGAGCAGCTCCATGGCGTCCTCCTCGTCGAGTTCCTGCAGCTCGGCCTCCACCTTGGCGTCGAGGAACACGGCGTCGGCCGGCGCCACGGCGGCGCTCAGCTCAGCCTTGCGCTCGTCGCTCGTGAGCACCGACTCGTCGGCGTTGAAGACGTAGAGGAAGGGCTTGGCGGTCATGAGGTGCAGGTCGCGCAGGAGGCCGCGGTCGATCTCGTCCTGGGCCTTGAACAGTGTGCGCCCGTCCTCGAGCACGGCCTGCGCCTTGCGGACCTCGTCCAACAACGCCACGAGGGACTTGTCCTTGCGCGAGTCCTTCTCGAGCCGCGGGATCGCCTTCTCGATGGTCTCCAGGTCGGCCAGGATCAGCTCGGTGGCGATCACCTCGATGTCGGCCATCGGATCGACCTTGCCGTCGACGTGGATGACGTCCGGGTCGTCGAAGACGCGCACGACCTGGCAGATCGCGTCGGCCTCACGGATGTTGGCGAGGAACTTGTTGCCCATCCCTTCACCGGTGCTGGCGCCCTTGACGATGCCCGCGATGTCGACGAACGACACGACGGCGGGCAGGATCCGCTCGGAGCCGAAGATCTCCGCGAGTCGGTTCAGGCGTGGGTCCGGCAGATCGACCACGCCGACGTTGGGCTCGATGGTGGCGAACGGGTAGTTCGCCGCGAGGACGTCGTTGTTCGTCAGGGCGTTGAACAGGGTCGACTTACCGACGTTGGGCAGTCCGACGATTCCGAGGGTGAGGCTCACGAGGGCACAGTCTACGGACAGCACCCCGGCTCCTCCCCCGCGGCCGTCGGGCGCCTCGTCAGGGAGCACACCACCGTGACCTCTGACATCATGTGACCCATGACCGACGAGCCGAAACCGCGTCCCCCCGTCGAGGACCAGGAGCAGCACGTCGACCGTTCCGTCCTCATCGGACTGGGCGGGCGCTGGGTCACCGACTGGGCCCTGCGACTGGCCATCCTTCTCGTCGCGGGCTGGTTGGTATCGAGGATCGGTGGCGCCCTGTGGGTCGGCATCCTCCCGATCCTGTTGGCGCTCATCGTCTCCACGGTGCTGTGGCCGCCGACGGGGTGGATGGTGCGGCACAGGGTCCCCAAGACGCTGGCCTCGCTGTTGTCCATCATCGCGTCACTCGGCCTCGTCTCGGGCGTGGTCGCCCTCATCGCCCCGTCGATCGTCGAGCAGAGCGTGCAGCTCGCCGACCAGACCTCGGAGGCGATCACCCAGGTCCAGGACTGGTTGCGCGGACCGCCGCTGAACATCCGGGACGAGCAGCTCGACGGGGTCCTCGAGCAGCTCAGCTCCACCCTGCAGGACCGCGGTGACCAGATCGCCTCGGGTGTGTTCAGCGGTGTCAGCGCGGTGGGGTCCTTCGTGATCACCCTCGTGCTGGTTCTGGTCCTGACGTTCTTCTTCATCAAGGACGGGCCGAGGTTCCTCCCGTTCGTCCGCCGCATCTCCGGGCGCACCGCCGGCCGTCACCTGACCGAGGTCCTGACCCGCGCCTGGAACACCCTCGGCGGCTACATCCGCGCCCAGGCGATCGTGTCGTTCGTCGACGCGGTGCTCATCGGTCTGGCTCTGGTGATCCTGGGCGTACCGCTGGCGTGGGCGTTGGCCGTCATCACGTTCATCGCCGGGTTCATCCCCATCGTCGGCGCCTTCACCGCGGGTGCGCTCGCAGTCCTCATCGCCCTGGTCGCCAACGGCTTCACGACCGCGATCATCGTCCTGGTCGTGATCATTCTCGTGCAGCAGCTCGAGGGCAATGTTCTCCAGCCGATCGTCCAGTCGCGGGCGATGAACCTGCACCCGGGGGTCATCCTGCTCGGCGTGGCCGCGGGTAGCACGCTGTTCGGCATCATCGGCGCGTTCCTGGCCGTCCCGCTCCTCGCGGTACTGGCGGTCGCGCTGCGCTACATCAACGAGCAGATCGACCTGCGTACCGGTGATGTGACCGCGTCGGATCTGGCGTCGGCGACAGACGAGGGACGTCTGACCGCGTGGCTCGCCGAGCTGTCGAGCTCGCGCTTCGCACCTCTGCGCAAGAGCAGTACCGCGATCATGGCCGGGATGATCGACGAGCGCCCCGACATCGCCGGGCCCCGGCGCCCGGTCCCCACCAGTGCGGGCGCAGGGGTCACCGTGGAGGCCGACGACGACGAGGTGGGCGGCGGCTCCACCACCGCCGCCCCGGGGTTGTCGGATGAACCCCCGCCGGCGGCGGGCCCCGTCGATCCGAAGGCGGTCGACGGCTACCGCCCGTCCCCGCAGGAGCAGGAGGCGGAGAAGCCCAACCCGCTACGGCGGTTCGGCCGTTTCCTCGCCCGCCGACTGGGAGGTTAGAGTCTTCTCCCGTGACTAGACGCAGGAGTGGACGGGTACCCGCGGACGAGCGGTCCGTGCTGTCCTCGACGCGGGGGCTGCCTGCCTGGACCGCGGTCCTCCTGGCGGTGGCGATCTCGCTGACCGGCGTGGCCATCGACTCGGTTTCCGGGGACCTCGGCGCGGGCTTCACGGTCGCGTTCTTCCTCGGCTGCGTGGTGTCCGTGCTCGCGGTCGCGCGGCGCTCGGTGTTCGTCGCGGGGGTGCAGCCACCGATCATCATGGCCCTGCTGGTCCCGCTGGTCTACGTCGTCTCCGGGGTCGGTTCGGGCGCGGACGTCTTCTCGCGGTCCCAGCTCGTGTCGATCATCCTGCCGCTGGCGACCCGCTTCCCTCTGATGATCACCACGACCGTCGTGGTGGTGGCGATCGCCCTGATCCGTGCTCTGGTGCTGGAGCCGCGGCCGCGGGTCGCCCGCCCCGCGGCGCCGCCCATCCAGCGCAGCGCCCCGGCACACGCCCGCCGTTGAGGCGGGGTGCGACGGGGCGCTGACGGCTACCGCGTCCTCCCCGCCACCTACCGTCGGGCGGGGGCGCGTATCAGACCTTCTTGGGAACCCGCAGTTCGCGGGGCAGCGAGAACGTGATGGTCTCCTGCGCCGTCCGGACGGTGGAGACGTCACCGAAGCCGTGGTCGGCGAGCAGGTCCACCACTCCGCGGACGAGGATCTCCGGCACGGACGCGCCCGAGGTCACGCCGACGGTGGTGACGCCCTCGAACCAGGACGTGTCGATCTCCTTGGCGTAGTCCACCAGGTGCGCGTCGCGGGCTCCCGCCTGCAGCGCGACCTCCACCAGTCGCACGGAGTTGGACGAGTTCTGTGACCCCACCACGATCAACAGGTCGCACTGCGGGGCCATGGTCTTGACCGCGACCTGACGGTTCTGCGTGGCGTAGCAGATGTCGTCGGACGGCGGGTCGATGAGCGTGGGGTACTTCTGCTTGAGGCGGCGCACCGTCTCCATGGTCTCGTCCACGCTGAGCGTGGTCTGCGAGAGCCAGATCAGCTTCTCGGTGTCCACGGGGATGTCCAGCGCGTCCACGGACTCGGGGCCGTCGACCAGCGTCACCACGTCGGGCGCCTCACCGGCGGTCCCCTCGACCTCCTCGTGGCCCTCGTGGCCCACCAGCAGGATGAGGTAACCCTCGCGCGCGAAGCGCTTGACCTCGGTGTGGACCTTGGTCACCAGGGGGCAGGTGGCGTCGAACGTCTTGAGTTCGAGCTGGAGAGCGCTCTCCCGGACGGCGGGCGAGACGCCGTGCGCGGAGAACACCAGGTTCGCCCCGTGCGGGACCTCGTCGGTCTCGTCGACGAAGATCACGCCCTGGTCGGTGAACGACTCGACCACGTGCTTGTTGTGGACGATCTCCTTACGGACGTACAGCGGCGCCCCGTGCTTGGCCAGGGCTTTCTCGACCGTCTCGACGGCTCGGTCGACGCCGGCACAGTAGCCGCGCGGTTCCGCGAGAAGTACCCGCTTGGTAGCCGGTTCGGCGATCATGTCGGTCTGCTCGGTCATGTCCCCAGGGTACGGTTCATACTGGATTTCGACCATTACGCCTCCCTTCACGCCCCCCGGCAGAGAGGTCCGCATGCTCCGACCCCTGTTCCTGACCCGTGCCTCGATCGGTCTCGCTGCCACCGCGGCGGAGCGTGTCGTGGCCCTGCCCGGCCGTGCGGTCGAGGCGGTCACCACGCTGCCCGCGATCCCCGTGCGGGTCGCCGGCGGCCTGGTCCAGTCCTATCTCCACGCCGGTCAGACCCTCACGGACCTGGCCGTCAAGGGCGACAAGGTGCTCGCCTCGGTGTTCCCGGCGCGGTCCGACCAGCCGGAGTGGGCGACGTTCGACGAGGACGAGGCCGACCCCGACGAGGTCTTGGACGTGTCCTACCGGGTCTACGGGTCGTCCTCGAGAGCCGCCCGCGACCGGGACGACGACCCCGACGTGCCGACCGGCCGCGTCGCCCCCCGCGACGCGTGACGGCCTCGTCCCCGCGCACGCCGAGCAGCGCCGAGCAGCCGTGGCCGGTCCGGGTGGTCTCGGACCAGATAGCGGCGTGGATCCACCGGCTCGGGGCGGTGTGGGTCGAGGGTCAGATCACCCAGCTGAGCCTGCGCCCCGGCACCCGCACCGCGTTCCTCACCCTGCGTGACCCCTCCGTCGACAACTCGCTGACGCTCACGTGTCCGCCCAGGCTCATCTCGGAGTCGCCGGTGCCGGTCACCGAGGGCAGCCGGGTGGTCGTGCGGGGGACGCCCCGCTTCTACACGGGCCGCGGGTCGTTCTCCCTGCAGGTTTCGGAGATCCGCCCGGTGGGCGTGGGCGAGCTCCTCGCCCGCATCGAGCGGCTCAAGCAGGCGCTGTCGGCGGAGGGGCTGTTCGATCCCCGACTCAAGCGGCCCCTGCCGTTCCTGCCCACGTGCGTCGGCCTGATCACCGGTCGGGCGAGCGCCGCCGAACGCGACGTCGTGGAGGTGGCCCGCGGCCGCTGGCCGGACGTGCGTTTCGCCGTGCGCAACACCCCGGTGCAGGGGGTGTCGGCTGTGCCCCAGATCCTGGACGCGCTGGCCGAGCTCGACGCCGACCCCGTCGTCGACGTCATCATCCTCGCCCGCGGCGGCGGGTCGGTCGAGGACCTGCTCCCCTTCTCCGACGAGGCTCTCATCCGCGCGATCTCGCGGTGCCGCACCCCGGTGGTCTCCGCGATCGGCCACGAGCCCGACTCGCAGTTGTCGGATCTCGTCGCCGACCTGCGGGCGGCCACCCCGACCGATGCGGCCAAGCGGGTCGTGCCCGACGTGATCGAGGAGCGTCGTCGTATCGCCGAGGCCCGGTCCCGTACCGCCCGGGCGCTGCGCGGTTGGGTGGACCGGGAGCGCAACCAGCTGGCGGCCGTGCGGTCGCGGCCGTGCATGGCGAACCCGTACGGGATCGTCGAGTCGCGGGCGGAGATCGTCGCCGAGGCACTGCGCGCGGCCCGACGCGACATCACCCGGATCATCGACTCGGAGTCCACGTCGCTGGGCCACCTGTCGGCGCGTCTCACCACGCTCGGGCCCGCCGCCACCCTGGCCCGTGGCTATGCCGTGGTGCAGTCCGTCGCCGGGAGTCACGACGGCCGGGTGGTCTCGTCGATCGCCGACGCCCCCCCCGGATCGCAGCTGCGGATCCGCGTCTCCGACGGCTCCATCTCCGCGGCGGCACTCGGGTCGACACCCGCCGCCGGCCGCCCCACCCCTTCCACCGAACCGACCGAGGAGCAGTCCTGATGTCCGACGAGCAGACCCCCGTCTCCGAGCTGGGATACGAGCAGGCCCGCGACGAGTTGATCGAGGTGGTCCGCATCCTCGAGGCCGGCGGTCAGGATCTGGACGCCTCACTGGCGTTGTGGGAGCGGGGCGAGGAACTCGCCGAGCGGTGCACCGAACACCTCGACGGCGCGCGTGCGCGCATCGACGCCGTCCTGGGTGACGACGACGAGGGCGACTCCGGCCGGGGGTGATCCCGTCGCCCGGCCGGGCGCGAACGCCTACCGCCGCCCCGGTGCGATCACCGCGGGCACGGCACGCCGGGCGTCTACGGCGCGGGCAGCGGCTCGACGTCCTGTACGGCGGCGGCGAGTGACTCGAAGTCGGACGTCGGCGCGGAGCCGGTGACGGCCACGCGGACGTCGTCGAGGTCGAGCACCCACACCGGTCGGACGTCGTCCCCGGTGAGGACGGCCCACTCGCGCCCGGAGACGGGCACCATGGTCCGG
Source organism: Dietzia sp. 111N12-1 (assembly GCF_001658045.1). Classification (NCBI taxonomy): domain Bacteria; kingdom Bacillati; phylum Actinomycetota; class Actinomycetes; order Mycobacteriales; family Dietziaceae; genus Dietzia; species Dietzia sp. 111N12-1. Next base: position 21,791 of record NZ_LSSV01000030.1, read on the forward strand.
CTGGGCCGCGGCCCGCCGCCGAGCGACCGGAACGCGTCCTCGGGGGCGTCGGACTGGACGAGTTCGATGTAGCTGCGCTCGCCCGTCACCCAGCCGACGTGGCTGGAGGTGGTCCCGGCGAAGCCCTGGACACGGCCCGAGTTGGCGGTCCACCCCTCCGGGACCTCCGGCGAGCGGATCGGGAAGTCCAGGCTCCGGGCGTCCTGCTCCAGCGACGCCCGCGCGTCGAAGTCGGGGATCTGGCCCTGCTGCGGGCCGGACGGGCTGAAGGTGCACAGTCCGGCCACTCCGGCGAAGACGCCGCAGATCACCATGAGCACCACCACCGACCAGAACATGTCGCGGTTGCCCTGCAGGATTCTCGGTTTCGCCTCGGCCACGCCTGCGAGTATCCCACCCACCCGGGGCGAGTCCGGCGCGTGGCCCCCGGCGGGGTGGCCGAGGTGGAACAATGGGCGCCGACATCCCACCGCGGCCGTGCGCGCCACCGTCGCGCCCGTGCCACCTTCAACCCCAGCCAGCGTTCACGAGGAGCCAGACCACCTATGTCACCCACCAAGCGTCCCGATCGAAACCTCGCAATGGAGCTGGTCCGTGTGACCGAGGCCGCCGCCCTGGCCGCCGGGCGGTGGGTCGGTCGTGGCGACAAGAACGGTGGCGACGGTGCCGCGGTGGACGCGATGCGCGAGCTCATCTCGACCGTCGACATGGACGGCGTCGTGGTGATCGGCGAGGGCGAGAAGGACGAGGCGCCCATGCTCTACAACGGTGAGAAGGTCGGCACCGGCGAGGGGCCGGCCGTCGACGTGGCCGTGGACCCGATCGACGGCACCCGCCTCATGGCGGAGGGTCGGCCCAATTCGATCGCGGTGATCGCCGTCGCCGAGCGCGGTTCGATGTTCGATCCGTCGGCCGTGTTCTACATGCGCAAGATCGCCGTGGGCCCGGACGCCGTGGGCAGGATCGACCTCGCCAAGTCCACTGAGTGGAACATCCGCTCGGTCGCGGAGGCCAAGAACATCGACGTCGGGGACATGACGGTGTGCGTGCTCGACCGGCCGCGCCACGCCGAGCTCATCGCCGAGATCCGTGCCGCGGGCGCCAAGGTCCGGCTCATCATGGACGGCGACGTCGCCGGCGGTGTGGCCGCGGCCTCCGACGACAGCTCGGTGGACATGCTCATGGGCATCGGCGGTACCCCGGAGGGGATCATCACCGCGTGCGCGCTGAAGTGCATGGGCGGCGAGATCCAGGGCCAGCTGTGGCCGCAGGACGAGGCGGAGCGCCAGAAGGCGGTCGACGCCGGACTCGACGTCGACGCGATCCTCGGCACGGATGACCTGGTCAAGGGCGACAACTGCTTCTTCGCCGCCACCGGCATCACCAACGGCGACATGGTCCGCGGTGTGAGCTACCGCGCCAACGGCGCCGTCACCCGCTCGCTGGTGATGCGGTCCAAGTCGGGCACCGTCCGCCACGTCGAGGGGCGCCACAAGATGGAGAAGCTCCGCGAGTTCTCCGCCGTCGACTACGGCCAGGCCGCCGGCGGCAACTGATCCCTCCCGGCACCCCGCGCCCGCCGCTTCCGTCCTCCTGCACGGTGCGGCGGGCGCGCCTAGTCTGACCGGTATGGCCGATCAAACTGAATTCCGTATCGAACACGACACGATGGGCGAGGTCCGGGTCCCCGTCGACGCTCTCTGGCGGGCACAGACCCAGCGTGCCGTCGAGAACTTCCCCGTCTCGGGCAGCGGGCTCGAACGAGCGCAGATCCGCGCGCTCGGTCTGCTCAAGTCCGCCTGTGCGACGGTCAACGGTCGGCTGGGACTGCTCGACCGGGACAAGGTCGACGCGATCGTCGCCGCAGCCGGCCGCATCGCCGAGGGTGAACTGGACGAGCACTTCCCCGTCGACGTGTTCCAGACCGGCTCGGGCACGAGTTCCAACATGAACACCAACGAGGTCATCGCCTCGCTCTGCGCGGCAGAGGGCGTCACCGTGCACCCCAACGACGACGTGAACATGTCACAGTCGTCCAATGACACCTTCCCGACGGCGACCCACGTCGCGGCCACGGAGGTCGTGATCGCCGATCTCGTGCCCGCGCTGAACACCCTCGCCGAGTCCTTCGAGACCAAGGCCGGTCAGTGGCGCGAGGTGGTCAAGCCCGGGCGCACCCACCTGATGGACGCCGTGCCGGTGACGCTCGGACAGGAGTTCGCCGGCTACGCCCGGCAGATCCGCGCCGGGGTCGAGCGCGTCTGCGGGACGCTGCCCCGTGTCGGCGAGTTGCCGATCGGTGGAACCGCCGCCGGAACGGGCCTCAACGCCCCCGACGGCTTCGGCTCCGCTGTGGTCGAGGAGCTGCGCTCCCTCACCGGTCTGGAGGAGCTCCGTCTGGCGGCGGATCCGTTCGAGGCCCAAGCCGCCCGCGACGGCCTTGTCGAGCTGTCCGGGGCCCTGCGTTCCGTCGCCGTCTCGCTCACCAAGATCGCGAACGACATCCGGTGGATGGGGTCGGGCCCCATGACCGGGCTGTCGGAGATCCACCTTCCGGACCTGCAGCCGGGGTCGTCGATAATGCCCGGCAAGGTCAACCCGGTGCTGTGTGAGACGGTCGCGCAGGTCGCCGCGCAGGTCGTGGGGAACGACGCGGCCGTGGCGTGGGCCGGTGCGAGCGGCGCCTTCGAGCTCAACACCGCGATCCCGGTGATGGCGCGCAACGTGCTCGAGTCGGTCCGGATCCTCGCGAACTCGTCCACGCTGTTCGCCGAGCGCTGCATCGACGGGATCGAGCCGGACACCGATCGCATGCGACGGCTCGCCGAGTCCTCCCCCTCGATCGTCACGCCGCTGAACTCGGCGATCGGCTACGAGGAGGCCGCCCGGGTCGCCAAGCACGCCCTCGCCGAGGGGATCACCATCCGCGAGGCCGTCATCGCGCTCGGCTTCGTCCCCGATCCACTGTCCGAGTCCGAGCTCGACCGGCGCCTCGACGTCCTGGGGATGACGGGTCTCGACCGCGAGCGCTGACCCGACGGTCTCGCCATGAGTGCGTACCGCGATGTGCGCCGCGGCCCGGGCTCGGCGCGCCCGGCCCGCGGCGCGTCGCGTTCCGGGGTCAGCCGGAGTGCTCGACCACCCGGATGGCCTGGTCCTCGAGGCGGATCTGTCCGCGTTGGAAGTCCGAGTAGATGACCTCGCCCTCGGCGATCTCGTCGCTCACCGGCCACCCCAACCGACCGGCAGGTCCACCGTTGTCGCGGTAGGTGGCGAGGATCTGCCCGCGGACGATCTGCGCACCGGTCTGCGGTGACCAGAAGATGGCCCCGTCGGCGAAGTCCTGCTTCTTGCCACCCTCGAGCGCCTCTGCCGGGGCGACCGGGGCCCCGAGCGCGAGCGGGGTCTCCTTGGCGTCGTCGTAACGGCGATAAATGGCCATGTTCGTGAGGAACTCCTCCTCGCCGATCTTCACCACGATCGGGTCGTCCGCATCGGCCCCCGCGGCGGGAGCGGCCGCGCCCGGGTCCGCGCCGGTCTGGCCCGCACCGACCTGGCCCGCACCGACCTGGCCCGTACCGACCTGGCCCGTACCGACCTGGTCCGCAGCGCCCTGGTCCGTAGCGGTCTGGGACTGCGCCTCGGCCGGCATCCCGCCCGGGATCTGCTCGCCACACGCGGCCAACCCCAGGACGCAGGCGGTGAGCAGCCAGAGCGCGGGCGCCGGCGACGAGCGTCGGGACATGGGAGACCTCCGATACGGCATGCTTGATGCGGGCCCGGGCTCGCTCGCCCGGACCCGCATCATCCCACGGTCGCCGGAGCCTGCAGTCAGGCGGCGTGGATGCGTCGCAGCTCCCCGGAAGCTCCCTCGGGGTGGAATTCCTCCAGCATCGTGGTGACGAGTTCGGCGATGGCGGAACGCTCCGAGCGGTTGAGGGTGACGTGGGCGAACAGTGGGTGCCCCTTGAGCTTCTCCACCACGGCCTGGATGCCGTCGTGCCGACCGACACGGAGGTTGTCCCGCTGGGCCACGTCGTGGGTGAGGACGACCCGCGACCCGGTCCCCAGCCGCGAGAGCACGGTGAGCAGCACGTTCCGCTCGAGCGACTGCGCCTCGTCGACTATCACGAACGAGTCGTGCAGGCTCCTGCCGCGGATGTGGGTCAGCGGCAGCACCTCGAGGATGTCCCGGTCCATGACCTCGTCGATGACGTTCTCGCTGACCAGTCCCTCGAGGGTGTCGAACACGGCCTGGGACCACGGCGACATCTTCTCCGACTCGCTGCCGGGCAGGTACCCCAGTTCCTGCCCGCCCACGGCGTACAGCGGGCGGAACACGACGATCTTGCGGTGACGACGCCGCTCCAGGACCGACTCGAGGCCCGCGCACAGCGCCAGCGCCGATTTGCCGGTGCCCGCCCGGCCGCCGAGGGAGACGATCCCGATCGACTCGTCCAGCAGGCAGTCGATCGCAATGCGCTGCTCAGCCGAGCGGCCGCGCAGGCCGAAGACCTCGACGTCGCCGCGGACCAGCCGGAGCCCGCCGTCGTCGGCGACGCGCGCCAGAGCCGACGACGACTCGGTCTGGACGCGGACGCCGCAGTGCACCGGGGTCCCGCTCTCCAGTCCCGCGGCCCGGGCTGCGAGGCCCGACGCGCGGCCCTCCGAGAACAGGGTGTCGACGAGGTCCTGGGTGGCCGGCAGGTCGGCGACCCCGCTGTACCCGGTCAGCACGACGTCCTGGGCGTGGTACTCGTCGGCCGGCAGGCCCACCGAACCCGCCTTGACCCGCAGGGGGACGTCCTTGGACACGAGCACGGTGTCGGCGCCCTCGGCCCGCAGATTGAGCGCACACGCCAGGATCCGGGAGTCGTTGCCGGTGTCACGGAATCCGGACGGCAGCACCGCCTGGTCGGTGTGGTTGAGCTCGACCCGCAGGGTGCCGCCGACGTCGGTGACGGTGATGTCGCCGTCGAGGCGCCCGTGCCGCAGCCGCAGGTCCTCGAGCAGCCGGAGGGCCTCCCGCGCGAAGTAGCCCAGCTCGGGATGATTGCGTTTGCCCTCCAGCTCGCTGATGACCGCGATGGGGAGCACCACGCGGTGCTCGGCGAAGCGGGTGACGGCCCACGGGTCGGACAGCAGAACCGAGGTGTCGAGGACGTAGGTACGTACGGTGTCGGTCACGGCGCGCTCCTCGCCCGCGGCACCCGCGAGCGTGTTGGGTTGGACCGGCCGGCCCAGGTCACCTGGTGGTGACGGGGCCGGGTGCCGGCCCCCTCCCGATCGAGACAGACGATCATCGGCTGGGACCTCCCGACGGTCGGCTTCCCCACCGACCGTTGCCGATGACGCTACGCCCGAATCACATCCCTGTAGTTAAGTCTGGGTGAAATATCAGGTGACCCGTCACGCCACCCGCTCGAAGGCCGCCGCCAGCCCCTGCCCACCGCCGAGGCACATCGTCTCCAGGGCGAGCCGGCCCTCCCGGCGCGCCAGTTCGCGCGCCATGGTGGTGAGGATGCGCGTACCGGTGGCCCCGACGGGATGCCCGAGCGAGATGCCGGATCCGTGGACATTGAGCCGCTCGCGGTCGGCGGCGGTGAACCCGTGGTCCGACTCCCACTCCCGCAGGCACGCCAGCACCTGCGCGGCGAACGCCTCGTTGAGTTCGATGAGGTCGAAGTCCGCCAGCCGCAGGTCGAGTTGCCGGAGTAACCGGGCCGTCGCGGGGACGGGGCCGATGCCCATCCGCGCGGGGTGGACGCCGGTCACCGCCCAGCCGAGCGGACGGACGTAGGCGCGCAGCCCCAGCTCCTCCGCGCGACCGCGGGTGGTCACCACGCACACCGCCGCGCCGTCGTTCTCCCCCGACGCGTTGCCGGCCGTCACCGTCGCGTCGGGGTCGACGCGGAGGCGGACGGGGCGCAGTGCGGCGAGGGAGTCGGCCGTGACGCCTCGCCGGGGGTGTTCGTCGGTGTCGACGACGACGAGCTCTCCCTTCCGCTGAGGGACCTGCACCTGCACGATCTCCTCGTCGAACACCCCCGAGTCCTGGGCGGCGATCGCGCGCCGCTGGCTCTCGGCCGCCAGTTCGTCCTGCTCCGTCCGGGAGATGGAGTACTCCGCGCGGAGGTTCTCGGCGGTCTCGAGCATGCCGCCCGCCACCGGGTGGTCGCGGCCGCCGGAGGTCACCCGGCCACGAGCGATGCGGTCGATGAACTCGACCCGGTCGCTGCGGACCCCGCCGCGCAGACCCAGGGAGTAGAACTCACTGTTCGACATCGACTCCGCGCCACCGGCGATCACCACCTCGCTCACGCCGACGGCGACCTGCATCGCCGCGTTGAGCACGGCCTGAAGTCCCGATCCGCAGCGGCGGTCGATCTGGATCCCCGGCGTGCTGATGTCGAGCCCGGCATCGAGTGCCGCCACCCGCCCGATCGCGGGCGCCTCACCGTTGGGGTAGCACTGGCCCAGGATCACGTCGTCGATGTCCGTCGTTCCGAGGCCGGTGCGGTCGACGAGTCCGGCGATCGCGACCGCGGCGAGGTCGGCGGCCTGCAGTGGCGCCAGGACACCGCCCCGGCGGCCCACCGCGGTCCGCACGGGTTCACAGATCACCACGTCGGCCAGCGCCTCGGCCATCCTGGATCCGGGCCCCGGCGCCTGTCGCCTCACTCGACCATCATCCGCACGGTCTCGGCCACGACCGCCGACCGGTCGGAGCCCTCGACCTCGACGGTCACCAGACTGTTGAGTTGCACCCCCGACGACTTCCGCTGGAGCGACGTCAACTCGATCCCCGCACGGATCCGTGACCCGACCGGTACCGGGGCGGGGAACCGCACCTTGTCGACCCCGTAGTTGATCATCATGGCGAAGCCCCGGATCTCCATGACCTCGGCGCCGAGCACTGGCAACAGCGACAGGGTGAGGTACCCGTGCGCGATGGTGCGGCCGTACGGTCCCTCGGCCGCCCGCGCCGGGTCGACGTGGATCCACTGGTGGTCCCCGGTGGCCTCCGCGAACGCGTCGATGCGCTCCTGGGTAATCTCCATCCAGTCGCTGTACCCGACATGCCGGCCGAGCTCGGCCTCGAGCTGCTCCAGCCCCTCGAACACCTTCATGACAGTCCTCTCCTCATTCCAACCCGCCACGTGCCACCAGTTGCGATGCGATGACGTTGCGCTGGATCTCGTTGGTCCCCTCGCCCACGATCATGAGCGGGGCGTCGCGGAAGTACCGCTCGATGTCGTACTCCGTGGAGTACCCGTAGCCGCCGTGGATCCGGACGGCGTCGAGCGCGATCTCCATCCCCACCTCGGAGGCGAAGAGCTTGGCCATCCCCGCCTCCATGTCGCAGCGCTCGCCGGCGTCGGCCTTCTCGGCGGCGAACAGGGTGAGCTGGCGGGCGGCGGTGAGCTTGGTGGCCATGTCGGCCAGGTGATGCCCGACGGCCTGGTGCTTCCAGATGGGTTGTCCGAAGGATTCGCGTTGCTGCGCGTACGCGAGGGAGTCCTCGAGCGCCGCGGCCGCGACGCCCAGCGCGCGGCAGGCCACCTGGATCCGGCCGGTCTCCAGGCCCTTCATCATCTGCGCGAAGCCCCTACCCGGTTCTGCTCCGAGGATTCGGGAGGCGGGGGTGCGGTACCCGTCGAAGGCGAGTTCGCAGGTCTCGACTCCCTTGTACCCGAGTTTGGACAGATCCCTGGAGACCGTCAGTCCGGGACCGTGCTCGACCAGGACGATCGAGATGCCCTTGTGTGTGGGCGTCGCGGACGGATCGGTCTTGCACAGCAGCGCGATGAGGCCGGAGCGTCGCGCGTTGGAGATCCACGTCTTGGTGCCCGTGATCACGAGCTCCTCGCCCTGAGTCGTGGCGGTGGTGGTCATCGCCTGGAGATCGGATCCCCCGCCGGGCTCCGTCAGCGCCATGGTGGCCCGAATCTCACCGGTCGCCAACCGGGGAAGGTAGGTGGCTTTCTGCTCCTCGGTGCCGAACTCGGCGAGCAGTGTGGCGACCACGGTGTGCCCGCCCATGGCGCCGGCGAGTGACATCCACCCGCGGGCGAGTTCCTCGGTGACCCGCACGTAGCACGGCATCGAGACCGGCGTCCCCCCGAATTCCTCGGGCACCGCCAAGCCGTAGATGCCGATCGCCTTCATCTGCTCGATCCAGCGTTCGGGGTACTCGTTCGCGTGTTCCATCTCGCGCACGGACGGCTTGACCTCGCGATCGATGAACCGACGCACGGTCGCGACGAGGTAGGCCTCGTCATCGTTCAGGTCCGGCACGCAGAACACCTCGTCGTCGTCGTCACTTCGATCCGCCGGTCAGGCGGGCTCCGGACCTCATCGTCGCAACGCACCGCCCAATAGTCAATAATGATGCGCATGGTTTTATGTAGAGTGTGAACGGTCAGCCGTCGGGCGCGCTGCCGCGCGACGCACGCCACCCGCGCCGGAAGGAGGCCGCGATGACCGGGAACCCCTCCCCGCAGGGGCCCGTCGTGGAGATCGGCGGCCCCTACTTCGACCAGCTCGAGGTGGGACAGGTCGTCGACACGGCCCCCGCGGTCACCCTGACCGACGGGCTGGCGGCCGCGCACCAGGCCGTCCTCGGCGACCGCCTGCGCCTTCCCCTGGACCGCCACCTGTCCCACGCGGTCACCGGCGTCGCGGTGGCGCACCCCGGGCTGGTGACCGACATCGCGATCGGTCAGTCCACCGTGGTGACCCACCGGGTGAAGGCCAACCTGTTCTATCGGGGCCTGCGCCTACTCACGGCTCCCCGGATCGGTGACACCCTCTCGACGCGGACCGAGGTGGTCGGTCTCAGGACCAACTCCCCCAGACCCGGCCGCGCGGCCACCGGGCTGGCCGCACTCCGGATCACCACCACCGACCAGGACCGCCGGACCGTCCTGGACTTCCACCGCTGCGCGATGCTGCCGCTGTCGCCGGGTGTCGATCCCGGGTCCTGCGTCCACGACGACGACCTGTCGGCCATCGGCGGGGACCACCGGCAGCCGTGGGCGACGCCGCAGGGCTGGGACCTCGACGCCTACCGAGCCGCGCTCCCGCGCGGACTCACGCCGATCCCCGCGGCCGGCACCGTCCTGCGCGCCGGCGCCGACGTGGTGTCCGACGCGCCGGAGCTGGCGCGACTGACCATGAACATCGCTGAGACCCATCACGACGGCCGCGCCTCGGGCTCCGGTCGGTTGGTCTACGGCGGCCACACCATCGGACTCGCGCTCTCGCAGGCCACGCGCGCCCTGCCGTCCATGCTCACGGTGCTCGGGTGGCACTCGTGCGATCACGTCGGCCCGGTCCGCGAGGGCGACACCCTGAGCAGCGACATCGTGGTGGGCGCTGCGGTGGAGGCGGCAGGCGGTGGCACGGCGCTCGACCTCCGGTCGCTCGTGACCGCGCACCGGCAGGACGGCGACGCGCCCGTCCTGGACTGGACCTACACCGTGCTCATGCCCTGAGCCGGGAGACGGGGATGATGGTTGTCATGAGTTCAGGCAGCGGCGGCGGTCGCCCGGGGGTCGGCAGGCCCAAGAAGACGGCCCTGCTCGTCGCCCAGCAGATCGTCGAGGACATCTCCCGCCGCGGGAACACCGTCGGCGACCGGCTGCCCCCCGAGCACCTCATGTTGGAGGAGTACGGGGTCGGGCGCGGCACCCTCCGGGAATCGCTGCGCTACCTGGAGCTCCAGGGCGTCATCATGCTCAAGCCCGGCCCGGGCGGCGGCCCGGTCGTGCAGCAGCCCGACGGCGGCACCCTCGCCGCCACCCTGAGCCTGCTCCTGCAGTTCGAGAACGCCCCGTTCTCGACGATCATGGAGGTCCGCGCGGCCCTCGAGCCGGGTATCGCGCGACTGGCCACCACGCGGATCGACGACGCCGGTCTGGAACGACTCGCGGAGAACCTGCGTCAGACCCGGGACCGACTGGGCGACCCGGCGGCCTTCTCGGCCCACTCCGAGCTGTTTCACGAACTCATCGCCTGGAGCTCCGGCAACGCCCTCTTCGGGTATCTCTTCGACGCGCTGACGGGCCTCATCGCCGGCGCCTCGATGGGGATCAGCTACCCGAAGCGCCAGCGCGAACTGACCTGCGACATCCACGGGGACATCTACGCCGCGATCGCCGATCGCGACGCGGACACCGCCTCCCGGCTGATGTCCGTGCACATCGACGAGCACACCACGTACCTCGAGAAGCGGTTCCACTCCGAGCTCGCCCAGCCGATCCGCTGGGACCTCGGCTGAGCGGCCCGGTCCCGCACACTCAGATGTGCCGCCCGCCCGTGATCTCCAGGACGGTGCCGGTCATGTAACTCGACATGTCGCTGGCGAGGAACAGCACCACCTGCGCGACCTCGCTCGGCTCGGCTGCGCGCCCCATGGGGATCTCGGCCAACTTCTCCTCCCAGACGTGCTCGGGCATGGCCAGCGTCATGGCGGTGCGGATGAGCCCCGGCTGGACCGCGTTGACGCGCACCCCCGCGAACGCCACCTCCTTGGCCGCCGCCTTGGTGAGCCCCACGATCCCGGCCTTGGCTGCGGAGTAGTTGGTCTGGCCGACGAGACCGACCTTGCCGGAGATCGACGAGAGGTTGACGATCGCCCCTCCCCCGTGCCCGCGCATCCGGCCGGCGGCGGCGCGGGTGCCGTTCCACGTGCCCTTGAGGTGGATGGCGATGATGTCGTCGAACTGCTGCTCGGTCATCTTGCGCATGGTCGCGTCACGGGTGATGCCCGCGTTGTTGACGAACACCCCCAGCGGCCCGAACGCCTCCTCGGCCACGTCGATCATCGCCTCGACCGCCGCTCCGTCCCGGACGTCGCAGTGGACGTAGCGCGCGGTGTCCTGCCCGCCCAGGTCGGAGACGGCCGCGGCGCCCGCCTCGTCGTCGATGTCGCCGATCACCACCCGCGCGCCCTGGTCGACGAACGTCCGGGCGATCTCCAACCCGATGCCGCGTGCGGCCCCGGTGACGACTGCGGTCTTGCCCTCAAGTAGTCCCATGATGCGTGTCCTCTTCTCGTGCGTTCGCGCCCAGTTCCGCCAGGATCGCGTCGGTGTGCTGCCCCAGTGCGGGAACGGGCCCCATGGGCAGCTCTACATCGGTGAAGGTCATCGGCGGGAGCAGGCCGCGGACCGGGCCCGCGGGCGTCTCGACGTCCCGCCACCGATCCCGCGCCGCGAGCTGCGGGTGGTCGACCAGCCCGGCGACGTCGTTGAGCCGGGCCGCCGGGACGCCGAATTCGTCGAGCCGCCCGGCCAGCTCCACCGAGCCGAACCCCCTGGTCAGGGACCCGATCAGCGCGTCCACCTCGGCCCTCCGGGCGACGCGAGCGATGTTGGTGGCGTACCTTTCGTCGTCGACCAACTCCGGCCGCCCCAACACATCGCGCACCAACGCGGCCCATCCCCGGTCGTTCTGGACGCCGATCAACACCTGCCCGTCGCGGGTCCGGAACGCGTCGTACGGGCAGATCGACGCGTGGGACAGTCCCATCCGCTCGACCTGTCTCCCCGCATACATCCGGGTGTACATGGGGTGGCCCATCCACTCGGCGGTGGCCTCGAACATGGACACCTCGACGGTGGCCCCGCGCCCGGTCCGTTCCCGCCGGAAGAGCGCCGACTGGATCGCCGACAGGGCGTACATCCCGGTGGCGATGTCGGACACCGGGACCCCGGTCTTGGCGGCGGCCTCGGGGGTGCCGGTGATCGAGCACAGCCCGGACTCGGCCTGCACGAGCATGTCGTAGGCCTTGCGGTCCGTGTACGGACCGCCGTCTCCGTAGCCGGAGATGGTGACGACGACGAGGTCCTTCCGTCGCTCACGTAGCGCCGTCGCCCCGAATCCCAACCGGTCCATCGCCCCGGGCGCCAGGTTGCTGATCACCACGTCTGCCCGGTCGACCAGGGCCAGCGCGGTCTCCCTGCCGCCCGGCGAGGCGAGGTCGAGTTCGATCGACTCCTTGCCCCGGCCCAGCCACACGAAGTGGGAGGCCAGCCCGTGCACGGCGTCGTCATAGGCGCGGGCGAAGTCACCCTCCCCCGGGCGTTCGATCTTGATGACGCGCGCGCCGAGGTCGGCCAGGTGCCGGGTGGCCAGGGGCGCGGCGACGGCCTGCTCCACCGCGACCACGGTGATACCCGCCAGCGGAAGGGGCTCGGCGGTCACCGGGGACCCGCGTCCCGCATCGCCCCGCGCACGAGGCCACCGCCGATGATGAGGCGCTGGATCTCGCTCGTGCCCTCGTACAGGCGGAGCAGTCGGACGTCACGGTAGATCCGCTCCACCGCCACGCCCCGCATGTAGCCCGTGCCGCCGTGGATCTGGACCGCCTTGTCCGCGACGTCGGCGACCATCTCGGTGCAGTACAGCTTGGCCACCGAGGGGGCGATCCTGCGGTCCTCGCCGGAGACGTACTTGGCGGCGGCCTCGCGGACGAGGGCACGGCCCGCCATGACGCCGGTCTGCTGGTCGGCGAGCATCCCCTGGACCAGTTGGAACCCGCCGATGGCCTCGCCACCCTGGGTGGTGGTCGCCGCGAAGGCGAGCGACTCGTCGAGCGCCCGCTGCGCCGATCCCACGGCGACGGCGGCGATGTGGATGCGGCCGCGGGCCAGCGAGGTCATCGCCGCCCGGTACCCGGCGTCCTCGTCGCCCCCCACCAGGGCGGTGGCGGGTACGCGCACACCCCGGAAGTCCACCTCGGCGGTCCACGCGCCCTCCTGCCCCATTTTCTTGTCCCTGGGGCCGACACTCACGCCCGGGGCGTCCGCCGGGACGAGGAACACGGCGATCCCCGTCCCGCCGGCATCGGCGGGACGGGTACGTGCGAACACGATGAACAGATCCGCCAGCGGGGCGTTGGTGATGAAACGCTTGGTGCCGTCGATGATCCAGTCACCGCCCTCACTGCCCGCACCGCCGTCTCGCACGGCCTTCGTGGTCAGCCCGGCGGGGTTCGAGCCGGCGCCGTCCTCGGTCAGGGCGAACGAGGCGATGACCTCGCCGGAGGCGATCCGCTCGAGCCATTCAGCCTTCTGGGCGTCGGTGCCGAAGTTCACGAGAACCTGGCCGGCGATCCCGTTGTTGGTTCCGAACAACGACCTCATGGCCAGCGTCGTGTAGCCGAATTCCATCGCCAACTCGACATCCTGGGTCAGGTCGAGGCCCAACCCGCCCCACTGCTGTGGGATCGCGTACCCGAACAAGCCCATGTCGGCCAGGTCTGCACGGATGCCGTCGGGGACCGCGTCGGTGTCGGCGATCTCCCGCTCTCGGGGCACGACCACCGAACGGATGTATTCACGCGTGGTCGCGAGGATGGCCGCGAAGTCTTCCGCGTCGACCTCCGTGTCTGTGTCGACCACGGGGGTCGCGCTGCTCGGCTGCTCGCTCATGGTCTCGCCCCTGTCCGCCGCCGATGAGTGTCGCGGAACACAATCCACGCTGTATGCTTCACACTATTATCAGGATTTGCACCGCGGGGCAACCGGCCCGCCGCACCACCGGGAGCCGTTGATGACAGAGCCCTCCGCGTCCCGACCGCTGGACGGGATCCGCGTCGTCGAGCTCTCGAGCTTCGTCGCCTCACCCTTGTGCGGACTCACGCTGGCGCAGCTCGGCGCCGAGGTCATCCGGGTCGACCCGGTGGGTGGCGCGGCGGACGTGAACCGGTGGCCCCTGGCGCCCGACGGGACGTCGATCTACTGGACCGGGCTCAACCGGGGCAAGGCCTCGGTCACTCTCGATCTGCGCTCCGACGACGGCCGGCGGGCGTTCCGCGAGCTCGTCACCGCGCCCGGCGAGGGTGGGGGGATCCTCGTGACGAACTCGGGCGGGCGGTCGTGGATGAGTCACGACGTCCTGGCCGGATCCCGGCCCGACCTCATCAGCCTGGAACTCCTCGGTCGCCGCGATGGCCGCCCGGCGGTCGACTACACCGTCAACGCCGCCCTCGGTTTCCCCGCCATCACCGGCCCCGGCTCGGGCCGCGTCGTCAACCACGCCCTGCCGGCCTGGGACGTCGCCGCCGGACTGCACGCGGCGCTGGCCGTGGTGGCCGCCGTCCGCGAACGTGAGCGGACCGGCCGCGGGCGGCGGATCGTCCTGCCCCTCGACGACGTCGCGCTGGCCACCGCGGGGACGCTCGGGTACCTCACCGAACCACAGCTCGACGGGTCGTCGCGGCCTGCCGTGGGCAATCACGTCTACGGGACCTTCGGCACGGACTTCACCACCTGCGACGGCGGTCGGTTCATGATCGTCGCCCTGACCACCCGGCACTTCCACGACCTGGCCCGCCTCACGGGCACCCGGGAGGCCGTCGACGCGCTCGAGACCGCGACCGGCGCCGACTTCACGGAAGAGTCCGACCGCTACTCCTATCGCGAGGTCCTCGCCGCACTGTTCGCCCGCTGGTTCTCCGCCCACACCACCGACGAGGTCGCGCGGGCCCTGGACGACTCGGTGGTGCTGCACGAGCGCTACCGCACGTTCGCCGAGGTCGTCTCGGAGGGCGAACTCGAGGCCAACCCCCTCTTCTCCCGCCTCGACCAACCCGGCATCGGCCCCTATCTGGCCGCCGCGTATCCGGCGACGTTCGACGGGGACCACCTCGCCACGGGCCCGGCGCCCTCCCTCGGCGCGGACAACGACCGACTCACACCGGGAGGACGATCCGGATGACCCACAAACCCACCGCCCGCGAGGACGTTCCCGTCTACCTCACGGAGGAGCGCCTCGCGATCAGGGACCTCGCACGCGACTTCACCGCCAGAGAGGTCCTCCCGGTCGCGAACCGCCTGGACCCGGAGAAAGGCGACATCCCGGACGAGCTACGGCAGAAGATGGCCGACATGGGCTTCTTCGGGATCATGATCGACGAGGAGCACGGCGGCCTGGGACTGGGCGTCTTCGAGTACTGCCTGGTCGCCGAAGAGCTGGCCCGCGGGTGGCTGTCGGTGTCCGGTCTGCTCGCGCGGGGAAACGGCATGGGCGGAGGGTTCACCGCCGAGCAGCAGGCCCGCCTGCTCCCCCGCGTCGCCCGCGGCGAATGGCTGGGTGCGTACGCGCTCTCGGAGGCCGAGGCGGGATCCGACGTCGCCAACATCTCGTGCCGCGCCGTCCGCGACGGCGACGCCTGGGTGATCAACGGGACCAAGATGTGGTGCACCTACGCCGACCAGGCCGACTACCTCGTCCTGTTCGCCCGCACCGATCCGGACCGCGACCCGGACAAGCCGCACCGGGGCATCTCGACCTTCCTGGTGGAGAAGGAGCGCGGCTCCTTCCCCTCCGGCATCAGCGGCAACCCGGTCCGCAAGATCGGTTACTTCGGCTGGCAGACCTGGGAGTTGTCCTTCGACGACTTCCGGATCCCCGCGTCGTCGCTGCTCGGCGAGGAGGGCAAGGGCTTCTACATGGCGGTGTCCGGTCTCGAAGTGGGGCGTGCCCACACCGCGGCCCGCGCGATCGGACTCGCCCGCGCCGCACTGGAGGACTCGATCGCCTACGTCGCCACCCGGGAGCAGTTCGGTCAGCCGATCGGCCAGTTCCAGTATCTGCGCTTCGAGATCGCCAAGATGGCCGCGGACATCGAAGCCGCGCGTCAGCTCATGTACTCGGTGGCCACCGCGATCGACTCGGGACGGCGGTGTTCGCTCGAGGCCGCCATGTGCAAGCTCGTGGCCACCGAGATGGCCGAGCGGGTCACGTCGCAGGGCGTCCAGATCCACGGGGGTGCCGGCTACACCACCGACTTTCAGGTGGAACGGCACTGGCGCGACGCCCGCCTCACCAGGATCTTCGAGGGCACCAGCGAAATCCAGATGCGGATCATCTCGGACGAGCTCCTCGGCCGCTGAACGCTGCGTACAGTCGGCCCCATGAGAGCTGCGGTGTGCGTTGAGACCGGGTCCCCGCTGGTGATCGAGGACATCCCGATCCCGGAACCGCGCGCCGGCGAGGTCCTGGTCCACAACCACGCCTGCGGGGTCTGCCACACGGACCTGCACGTGATGAAGGGCGAGGTCGGGTTCCCGCTGCCGGGAGTCCTGGGCCACGAGATCTCCGGCGTCGTCGCCGAGGTCGGCGCCGGGGTCACCCACGTCCGGCCCGGCGACCGGGTGGTCGGCTCGTTCATCATGCCGTGCGGATCGTGCGAGAACTGCGCCCGCGGCATGGAGGACATCTGCTCCACGTTCTTCGAGTACAACCGCCTGCGCGGCACCCTGTACGACGGCGAGACGCGCCTGCACCGGGCCTCCGGCGAACCGTTGTCCATGTACTCGATGGGCGGGCTGGCCGAGTACAGCGTCACGCCCGCCACCGCGGTGTTCGCCCTCCCCGAGCAGCTCGACCTCACCGATTCCGCCATCCTCGGGTGTTCGATGTTCACCGCCTACGGAGCGGTCCGCAACGTGGGCGACGTCCGGACCGGGGAATCCGTTGCGGTGGTGGCGGTCGGTGGGGTCGGTCAGAACATCGTCCAGCTGTCGGCGGTCAGTGGCGCGGAGTCGGTGATCGCGATCGACGTGGACGACGACAAGCTCGCCCTCGCGCGCCGCATGGGCGCCACCCACACCGTCAACTCGCGTGAGGCCGACGCCACCGAGGCGATCATGGAGATCACCGGCGGACGCGGGGTGGACGTCGCCTTCGAGGCGCTGGGGTCGGCGGCCACCACCCGGCAGGCGACCGACATCGCCCGCGAGGGCGGGCGGGTCGTGGTCGTGGGCATCCCCCCCGCGGGCACCACGCTCGACGTGGACCTGGCCCGCATCGTGCGTCGCAAGATCCAGATCAAGGGCTCGTACGGCGCCCGCGCCCGTCAGGACGTTCCGGCGCTCGTGCGCCTGTTGGCGGCGGGGAAGCTCGACCTGGGCGGCATGATCTCCCGGCGCGTCCCGCTGGCCGAGGCTCCGGAGACCTACCAGGCGCTCGACCGCGGTGAGGTGCTCGGCCGGGCGGTCGTCCTCACCGGCGACTGAGCCGCCCGCGCACCCGGCGACTGAGCCGCCCGCGCACCCGGCGGCATCCGCGCGCGCCCCTGCCCGCAGCCGCACGAGCGCCTGTACGCCCACAACACAGCCGCCCCCGACGCTGAACGCCGGCCTGCGCATCTGCGCACGCCAGACGCCATCGTCGGGAGCGGCTGTGTCTCCAATGGCAGCCGCTCGCGCGGCTGCCCGGTGGGGGCTCGGATCAGAGCAGTTCGATGATGGTGGCGTTGGCCTGGCCGCCGCCCTCACACATCGTCTGCAGGCCGTACTTGATGCCCTCGTTCTTCATGTGATGGACGAGGTCGGCGAAGATCCGGGCGCCGGAGCCACCGAGCGGGTGCCCGAGGGCGATGGCGCCGCCGTTCGGGTTGAGCTTCGCCGGGTCCGCCCCGGTCTCGGCCAGCCACGCCATCGGCACGGACGCGAACGCCTCGTTGACCTCGTACACGCCGATGTCGTCGATGGACAGTCCGGACTTGGCCAGCGCCTTGGCGGTGGCGGGGATCGGAGCGGTGAGCATGATGACCGGGTCGTCACCGGCGAGCGTGGCGGTGTGCACCCGCGCGATCGGGGTGCACCCGTACTTGGCGGCCGCCTCCTCGCTCATCACGAGGATCGCCGCGGCGCCGTCCGAGATCTGCGAGGCGTTGCCGGCGTGGATCACGCCGTCTTCCTTGAACGGGGTCTTGAGCCCGGCCAGCCCCTCGACGGTGCTGCCGCGGCGGATGCCCTGGTCGGTGTCGAAGACGCCGTCCGGGGTGGTCACCGGCACGATGTGCCCGGCGAAGAACCCGGCGTCCTGCGCGGCGGCGGCCTTCTCGTGCGACGCCACGGCGAACTCGTCGAGCTGGGTGCGGTCAAAGCCCCACCGCTCGGCGATCATCTCGGCACCGACGCCCTGGTTGGGGGCCGTGCCGTCGTAGCGGTCGAGGAACGCCTGACCGTAGGGGAACGACTCGGAGGAGACGTGCGAGCCCATCGGCACCCGCGTCATCGACTCGACGCCGCCGGCCACCACCACGTCGTGGAAGCCTGCCTCCACCACGGCCACCGCGAAACTCAGCGCCTGCTGCGACGAGCCACACTGCCGGTCGATCGTCACGCCGTTGACCGTCTCCGGCCATCCCGCCGACAGGGCGGCGGTCCGGGCGATGTCCCCGGCCTGCTCCCCGGCCTGGGTGACACAACCCCAGATGACGTCCTCGACGATCGATCCGTCGATCCCGGCGCGCTCGGCCAGCGCCGTGAGAACGGTCCCCGACAGATCGGCGGGATGCACCCCGGCCAGTCCACCCTTGCGCTTGCCCACCGCGCTGCGCACGGCCTCCACGATTACTGCACCCATGTTCTGCACTTCCTTGTCTCTGCGGTCCCGGCGCCGGGCGGCACCGACCGTTACTGGGACATCCTAGTTTTATCCGACGTACGGCGGGGTCTTCTTCAGCTCTCCGCGCGCGATGGTGCGACGGTGGACGGCGTCCGGTCCGTCGACGATCCGCAGCGCGCGCGCCCAGGCGTAGAAGTACGCCAGCGGGGTGTCGCCGGAGACGCCGGCGCCGCCGAAGATCTCGATGGCCCGGTCGATCACGGCACAGGCGACCTGCGGGGCGATCACCTTGATGGCGGAGATCTCGAACCGCGCCTCCTTGGCGCCGACGGTGTCGATCATCCAGGCGCAGTGCTGCACCTGCAGCCGCGCCTGGTCGATCTCGATGCGCGAGTTGGCGATGTGCTCCTGCACCACGCCCTGGCTCGCCAGCGACCCACCGAACGCGTGCCGGGACTTGGCGCGGTCGACCATCAGGGCCAGCGCCCGCTCGGCCATGCCGATGGCGCGCATCGCGTGGTGGATGCGGCCCGGCCCGAGACGGGCCTGGGCGATCGCGAACCCGGCGCCCTCCTCGCCGAGGAGATTCGACACGGGCACCCGCACGTCGGAGAACACGATCTCACAGTGACCGTGCTGGTCCTGGTATCCGAACAGCGGCAGGTTGCGCTCGATGGTCAGGCCCGGGGTGTCGCGGGGCACGAGGACCATCGACTGCTGCCGGTGGGTCTCGGCAGACTCGTCGGTCTTGCCCATGACGATGAGGATCTCGCAGCGGGTGTCGGCGATGCCGGTGATCCACCACTTGCGACCGTTGATCACGTACTCGTCGCCCTCGCGACGGATCACGGTCTGGATGTTCGTGGCGTCGGAGGACGCGACATCGGGCTCGGTCATGGCGTACGCCGAGCGGATCCTGCCCTCCTTGAGCGGCTCGAGGTACTTCGCCTTCTGCTCGTCGGTGCCGAACAGGTGGAAGGTCTCCATGTTCCCGGTGTCCGGGGCCTGAGAGTTGATCGCCTCCGGGGCGATGACGGGCGACCACCCCGTGATCTCCGAGACGGCGGCGAACTCGAGGTTGGAGATCCCGGACCACTCGGGCAGGAAGAGGTTCCACAGCCCACGGCGCCGGGCCTCGGCCTTGAGGTCCTCCATGACCGGCGGGTAGGCGTTGTCCCCGTGCTCACGCAGGTACTCGGCCCAGACGGGCTCGGCGGGGAAGACGTGCTCCCGCATGAACTCCCACATGTTCTCCTGCAGCTCGATGCTGCGCTGACTGTGAGCGAATTCCATGTCATTACTCCTGTAGAAGCGTGCCGCGGCGGCCCGCCGCGGGCGGGATGAGTGAAGTGGTGCCTGCGTCAGTGCTGAGTTGGTTCAGTGCTGAGTCGGTTCAATGCATAGTCATCCCACCGTCGACCACGAGCGTGGTCCCGGTGATGAACGATGATGCGTCGGAGGCGAGGAAAAGCAGCGCGGAGTCGAGCTCGGGCTGGAGCCCCAGTCGGCCGAAGATCGTGCTGCCGGTGATGTCCGCGAGCATCTTCTCCGGGATCTCGTCGGTCATCTCGGAGGCGAAGTACCCGGGGGCCAGCGCGTTGACGCGGATACCGCGGCGGCTGCCCCACTGCGCGGCGAGGTCGCGGGTCAGTCCGAGCACGGCCGCCTTGGTCGCCGAGTAGGCGGCCTGCGGTGCGAAGCCGGCGGTCAGGCCCAGGACGCTCGCGACGTTGACGATGCTCGCGCCCGGCTCCATGACGGCCGCGCACTCCTTGGCGGCCCAGTAGGCGCCGTTCAGGTTGACGTCCACCACCCCGCGGAACTGCTCGGGGGTCTCCTTGAGCGCGGGCACGGCGGTCCCGATGCCGGCGTTGTTGACCAGCACGTCGATGCGTCCGTGGGTGTCCATCGTGTCGCGGACCATCGCCGCACACGCCTCGGGGTCCGCGACGTCGCACGCCACGGTCGAGGCGGTGCCGCCGGCGGCACGCAGTTCCTCGGCGAGGGCGTCGAGCCGCTCGCGGCGTCGGGCGGCCAGCACGACCGTGGCGCCTGCCGAGGACAGGGCCCGCGCGAAGCCGGCCCCGAGCCCCGACGACGAGCCCGTGATCACCACGACGCGGCCGTCCAGCCGGAAGCGGTCGAGCACGGGCAGCGCGGCCTGCGGACCCGTCCGGGGATCGACCGGGGTGGGCGCTGCGGATGAGGAGTCGGCCATCAGTTGGTCACCTTCCTGGAGCCGAGGATCGAGTGGCCGTGGTCGACCAGCTCGCGGATCTGCGGGCCGATGTCACCGAAGTCCTGACCGGCCATGTCACCGGCCTCGGAGCGCGTCGCCACGCCCTGGGCGATCGCCGCGAACTTGAACGTGGCGAACGCCAGGTACCACGGCATGTGGGACGGATCGGTGCCGGTGGCCGCGCAGTACCGGTCGAGCAACCGCTGCGGTCCGGGCCAGCCCGGCTCGGTGGTGATGCTGGGGATGAGCGGCACGGTCGGCCCGTTCGGGTCGCCCCAGTACAGAACCGTCTGCGCGAGGTCGGCGACCGGATCACCGAGGGTGGACAGCTCCCAGTCGAGGATCGCCTTGATGCGCCCCGGGTCGTCGGGGTCGACGACGTAGTTGTCCAGGCGGTAGTCACCGTGGATGATCCGCGACGACGGCGAGGTGGGCATGCTCTCGCCGAGACGCGCGGCCAGCTCGGGCAGACGGTCCGCCCGGACGGAGGCACTGGATTTCTCCGACTGGCCCAGCCAGCGTCGCAGCTGCCGCTCCAGATAGCCGTCCGGGCGACCGAGATCCCCCAGGCCCACCGCGTTCTGGTCCACGGCGTGGAGCGCGACCATCGCGTCGATCTGGGCGTCCGCCATGGCCGCCTTGTCGTCGTCGGACTCGGCGAAGCCCGCCGGCAGCGCGTCACGGATGACGTGGCCGACCACCTTCTCCATCACGTAGTACGGCACCCCCAGGTCCTCACCGGTGGTCTCGTTGAGCACCACCTTCGCGACCGGCACGTCCGTGTCCGCCAACCCGAGCTGGATCCGCGCCTCGCGGCCCATGTCGTGCGCGCTGGGCAGGAGCTCGCCCGTCGGCGGCCGCCGCAGGATCAACTCCCCCGCCTCGGAGCGGAGCGTGAACGTGAGGTTGGACTTGCCGCCGGCGATGAGGTCGGCGTCGAAATCCGCCCAGGCCTGGTCACCGGTGGCCTCGGCGATCTTCGGCCCCACGACGTCGGGGCGGAGCAACTGGTCGACGGACAGTCCCGTGGACTCGGACGATGAAGGGGTCATGGCGTGGATCCTCGCGGTTGATGGGCGACCGGGCGGGCGGTTCGGGTGGATCAGTTGTGGCCGACGCTCAGTTGTGGCCGACACGGTGCAGGTCGTGACCCCGGGTCTCCTTCATGAAGGCGGTCGCGACCATCGTCGCCACGCACAGGGCGATGATGTAGGCGCTGATCATCCAGTACAGGTCCCACTGGATGAACTGGGCGTTGAGGTACGGCGCACTGCCGCCGAAGACCGCCACCGACAGGGAGTACGCGAACCCGATGCCCGCGGTACGCATCTTGGTGGGGAACGCCTCGGACATGAACGAGGACAGGATCGAGCCGGCGGCCGCGACCAGGGTCATGGCGACGAGCGAGGCGAGGAACAGCGTCCACGGGCGGTCGTCGATCATCCCCATGAGCATCGGCGTGGTGATGATCGTGCCGATGGCGAAGATGAAGATGACCGGGCGACGGCCGATGTGGTCCGAGAGCAGACCCCACAGCGGGAGGGTGCACAGGGCGATGAGCTGGCTGCCGAAGATCGCCCAGAACGCGGCCTCCGAGTCCATGTCACGCTGCGTGATGGCGAACGTCGAGGCGTACGAGCTCCAGGTGTAGTGCGCGACGGTGATGCCGGAGACCATGGCCACGACCAGCGCGATGGCGCCGGCGAGCTTGCGTCGCGAGAACGTGGCGACCGGCGAGGTCGGATCGGCGGCGGCGGCCGCGGCGGCCTTGTCGAAGACGTCGGACTCCTCCATGCCGGACCGCAGGTACAGCACGAACAGGGCGAACACGGCGCCGAGCAGGAACGGCACGCGCCAGCCCCACTCGCCGACGGCGGACTCGGAGAGCACGGCGGTGATGCCGCCGCCGATGCCGTAGGCGATCACGGTACCGCCCATGATGGCGACGAACACGAGGCTGCCCCACATGCCGCGACGGTGCGGCGGTGCGATCTCGGCGACGTAGCTGTAGGCGGTGGCCGACTCGCCACCGTGGGCGAAGCCCTGGATCATGCGACACAGGAGCAGCAGCGCCGAGGCGAAGATCCCGAGCCTCTCGTAGCTCGGGAGCAGGCCGATGAGCAGGCTGGCGCCGGCCATCATGAGCATGGTGGTGATGAGGACGAACTTGCGTCCGCGTACGTCCGCGATCCGGCCGAAAACGATCCCGCCCAGCGGGCGCATGAGGAACCCGACCGCGAAGACGGCGAACGTGGCCAGCAGCGCCGAGACCGGGTTCTCGTTGTTGAACATCACCGCGGCGATGTACGGGGCGAAGACCGCGTAAGCGGTCCACTCGTACCATTCGAACAGCTGCCCGGTGGTACTGGCGGCCAACGAGCGGACGCTGCCGCGGCTCGCCTTGGCGGACTGGTGTGGGGCTGCGGTGGCGGCGGTGGCGCCGGCCCGCCCGCGGTCGTCGGGGTCGATGGTGGCCTCGGCCATGTCAGTTCCCTTCGGTGGGAGTAGAGGAGTGGGAGGGGGTGTGCTCGTCGCGGAGTTCGCGACGGCGGATCTTTCCGGTCTGGGTCTTGGGGAGCTCGCCGACGACGTGGACCTCGCCCGGCCGCTTGTAGGCGGCGAGCCGATCCGAGGCGAACGCGATCAGCTCGTCCTCGGTCGCCGTCCGCCCGGCCTTGAGCGAGACGAACGCGACGACCTTCTCGCCGCGGTACTCGTCCGGCAGACCGACGACGGCGGCCTCGAACACCGCGTCGTGCTCGTACAGGGCGTCCTCGACCTCGCGCGGCCAGACTTTGTAGCCGGAGGCGTTGATCTGGTCCTTGAGGCGGTCCACGAGGTACACCCAGCCGTCGGCGTCCATGACGGCGACATCGCCGGTGTGCAGCCGACCGCCGGGCATGGTCGACGCCGTGGCGGCCTCGTTGCGCCAGTAGCCGGACACGATCTGCGGACCCGACAGGACGAGCTCGCCCTGCTCGCCCGGGGCGACCGGCTGGTCGTCGACGCCGACGACCTCGGCGCCGATCCCCGGCAGCGGCACTCCGATGGACAGGGTGCCGCTGGTCTCGTCGACCGGCGCCCGCAGCCCGGGCGGCACCGCGATGACCCCGGAGGTCGTCTCGGTCATGCCGTAGCCGTTGTGGATGTAGTGGCCGAACCGCTCCGCGAAGCGCTCGACCGTCGAGGGCGGGATGGGCGCGCCCCCGCTGTACAGGGTCTTGACCGACGCAAAGTGCTCCGGTCCCGCCTCGTCCAGGCGCATGAGCGCGTTGTAGGCGGTGATGGAACCGATGGTGAAGGTGACCCCGTGTTCGCGGAACGCGTCCAGCATGACACCGGGCCGGAAACGTCCGGCGAAGACGAGGGTGGAGTCGGTGACCAGCGCGACGGTGGCGTTGATGACGGCGCCGGTGATGTGGAACAGCGGGGCGATCGCCAGCACCACGTCGCCCGGCACGAGACCGACGAAGTCGGCGAAGCTCCGCGCGACCGCGATGACGTTGCCATGCGAGTTCATCGCCCCCTTGGGCGGCCCGGTGGTTCCCGAGGTGTAGGTGAGAAGCGCGAGGTCGTCGGGGGCGACCTCCGCCGGCTCCGGGGTGCGTCCCTCGAACTCGCGGATCAGGGAGATCAGGTCGCCGTCCGGCGAGGGCTCGACCTGCTGGTCGTCGCCGAACGCGCGGGGGTCGTTCCGGGTCTGCAGGTCGCGCTCGCTCGTACTGACGACCCATGCGACGTCCGTACCGCTCACGGCGTCGCGGATCGCCGTGGCGTCCCGGTCGGTGGCGATGATCCCCACGGCACCGGAGTCCTCCACGGGCAGCCTGAGTTCCCGGCCGAAGTACATCGGGTTGAGCACCACGGCGGCGGCGCCGATCTTCCACAGCGCCAGCATCGCCAGCGCGTACTGCGGGATGTTCTGCAGGTGGATGCCGACGCGGTCACCCGGCGCCACCCCCCGGACCTGCAGTGCGGTGGCGAGCGCATCCGCCATCGCGTCGACCTCGCGGGCCGACAGCGTGGTGTCGAAGTAGGCGACGGCCGCCCTGTCCGGCGAGGAGTCGACACGCTCACGCCAGGCGTCCACGAGCGTCGACCGCCGCGTCACGAGGCTTTCGTCGAGGCCCGGTGGGTACAGCGTGCGCCACGGCCGCGGGTCTTCCTGGCTCATCCTCGCTCCTCTCGTTCACGATCCTTGTGCGATCCACCGACCGATCGATCGCTCGGTGTGCCATAGTGTTACCCACACCACAACCGGTGTCAAGCGAAGGGTGGCTAGTGTTGTGACGATGAGTGAGGAGACTGCGACGTTGGAGGCCGCGTCGTTGGAGGCCGCGTCGTTGGAGGCCGCGACGTTGGCGCAGTGGCGCGAGTTCGGCACCGACGAACTCTCCCCTCCGCTCCGCGCGGCCCTGGTGGTCTTCGCAAGGCACGGTTATCACGGAGCCTCGATTCGGTCGATCGCCGAGGCCGCCGGACTGTCCGTGCCGGGCCTCTACCACCACTACCGATCGAAGCAAGCCATCCTCGCAGCGGTCGTCGACCAGGCCATGGCGGAGATGCTCACGCACACGCAGGCCGCGGCCGACGACGCCGGCGACCACACCGTCACCAGGTTCGAGAACATCGTGGAGTGCCTCGCCCGATTCCACATGGCGCGGCGCGACCACGCGTTCGTGGCGTCCACCGAGATGCGCAGCATGGACCCGGACGTGCGCGCACGCCACATCGCGCAGCGCGATGCGCAGCAGAAGATGCTCGAGGACGCCATCCGCGCCGGTGTCGACTCCGGGGAGTTCTCCTGCGCCCACCCCGAGGACGCGGCCCGCGCCATCGCCTCACTGTGTGTGTCGATCGCTTCCTGGTACCGGCCCGACGGGCCGCTGTCGGCCGACGACGTCGTCGCCCGCCACCTCGAGTTCGCCCGCGGGATGGTCGGCGCGGCACGCGGCTGAGATCGACCGCGCCGCACGCGGCTGAGGTCGACCGCGCGGCACCCGGCTGAGGTCGACCGCGCCGCACGCGGCTGAGACCCACCCGGTCAGCGTCTGCGCTGCCCCCGACCCACCGGCTTCGGCGCACGTTCGGCGCGGGCCTTCGCCTTGGCGGCGGCCTTCTCCTTCGCGGTCCGCTTCTCGCGCGGGGGCTCGCCCGCTCCGCGCGAGGTGCCCGCCCTGCGACCCCGCACGATCCCCACGAACTCGTCGATCAACTCATCGGTCTCCCTCGCGGGCGACCAGGCGATGCCCATCCGGGTCGCGGGGACCCCGTCGACGGGCCGCGCCACCACGTCGCGCCGACTCAGCGCCCTCGCGTACGGCGCCGGCAGGACGAGCAACCCCACGCCGGCGGCGACGAGGTCCACCGCGGCGGACACCTCCTCGGGCGATGCCGTGATGGGGTCCACCGGCTCGAGCCACCGCTCCCCCTCGAGGTCGGCGATCCCCAGCGAGTCGAAGGCGGCGAGTTCGTGGTCCTTCTCGGCGAGAACGGCCGTCGTCTCGGTGTACAGCGGGACCCGGAGCAGGCCGGCCGGCGCCGAGCGCGGTGCATCGTCGGGCTCGCGGAGGAAGATCACGTCGAAGCCGTCGTCGCCGGCGGAGCCCGCGAGCTCCGCGCGTGGGTCACCGGCGCGCCGGGCCGAGATCGGCACGCGCGGATTCCGCTCGCGCCACCGCGCGAGCCACTTGTCCGGCTGGACACCGGGGACGTAGCCAACCCGTAGACGGGGGCCGTTGCCCGTGTTCTCGTCGGTCATCGGCCCCCGCCTGTCGTTTTCTCGACCCGCGTCAGCCCAGGATCTTCCAGTCCTCGAGTCCCTCGTACAGCGGCTTCGACGCGGCCAGCGCAGACACGCGCTCACGCAGGGCGGTGACGTCGGCGCCCGTCCCCGCGGCCAGCGCGGTGCCGATGATGTCCGCGACCTCACGGAAGTCCTCGGCTTCGAACCCGCGGGTGGCCAGGGCGGGCGTGCCGATGCGCAGGCCGGAGGTCACCATCGGCGGACGCGGGTCGAACGGCACCGCGTTGCGGTTCACCGTGATCCCGACCTCGTGGAGGAGGTCCTCCGCCTGCTGGCCGTCGAGCTCGGAGTCACGCAGGTCCACCAGGACGAGGTGCACGTCCGTGCCGCCGGTGAGGACGGAGACGCCGGCGTCCCGGCAATCCTGGGCGGTGAGCCGCTCGGCGAGGATCTGGGCACCCTCGATCGTGCGCTGCTGACGCTCGCGGAACTGCTCCGTGCCGGCGATCTTCATCGCGGTGGCCTTGGCGGCGATCGCGTGCATGAGCGGTCCGCCCTGCTGGCCCGGGAACACCGACGAGTTGAGCTTCTTGAACAGCTCGAGGTCGTTGGTGAGGATCATGCCGGAGCGCGGCCCGCCGAGCGTCTTGTGGACGGTCGTGGAGACGACGTCGGCGTGCGGGACGGGGCTCGGGTGCAGGCCGGCGGCGACCAGGCCGGCGAAGTGGGCCATGTCCACCCACAGCTTGGCGCCGACCTCGTCGGCGATCTCGCGGAACTTCGCGAAATCCAGGGTCCGCGGGTAGGCCGACCAGCCGGCGATGATGACATCCGGCTTCTCCGCCAGCGCCATCTCGCGGACGGTGTCCATGTTGACCTGCATGGTCTCCGGATCCACCTCGTAGGCGGCGACCTCGTAGAGCTGGCCGGAGAAGTTGAGCTTCATGCCGTGCGTGAGATGCCCGCCGTGGGCTAGCGATAGGCCCATGATCTTGGACCCCGGCTTCGCGAGCGCCATGAGCACCGCGGCATTGGCCTGGGCACCGGCGTGCGGCTGGACGTTCGCGTACTTGGCGCCGAAGATCTCCTTCGCGCGGTCACGAGCCAGGTTCTCCACCACGTCCACGTGCTCGCAGCCGCCGTAGTAACGGCGACCCGGGTACCCCTCGGCGTACTTGTTCGTGAGCACGGAGCCCTGCGCCTGCAGGACCGAACGCGGCACGAAGTTCTCCGACGCGATCATCTCGAGTGTGTCTCGCTGTCGGGCGAGCTCGCCGGCCATCGCCTCGGCGACCTCCGGATCGAGCTCGGTCAGGGAGGCGGTGAACACGTCGGTGTTCGGGTCGGTCATCGTTGCTCCTCGCACGTGGGCTTTGCACTTCGTACGAATCGTGTGGGGCCACGGCTCGTCTCGTCGTCGTCAGTCTAGTGCCACGCCACCCTGACACCCCCTCCCCCGTGGCCACCTGCCACAATCGGGAACCGTGAGCAGACAAGCCGGCGACTACACGCCGTACGTCGAGTTCGACCGTCGGAGCTGGCGGCGCCTGCGGCGTGCGATGCCCATGGTGCTCACCGAACAGGACCTTGAGGGCCTCCGGGGCCTGGGCGAACACCTCGACCTCGACGAGATCGCGGAGATCTACCTGCCGCTGAGCCGGCTCATCCACCTGCAGGTATCCGCCAGACAGCGGTTGTTCCAGTCGACCAATCTGTTCCTCGGCGAGACCGTGGACGCCCCCATGCCGTTCGTGATCGGCGTGGCCGGATCGGTGGCGGTCGGCAAGTCCACCTCCGCCCGTGTGCTGCGCGCGCTGCTCACCCGCTGGGACTCCCACCCCCGGGTGGACCTCATCACCACCGACGGCTTCCTTCACCCCAACCGCGAACTCCAGCGGCGCGGACTGATGCACCGCAAGGGCTACCCCGAGTCGTACGACCGGCGCGCGCTGCTGCGGTTCGTCACCGAGGTCAAATCCGGAGCCCCGGTCGTGCGCGCGCCGGTGTACTCACACACCAAGTACGACATCGTGCCCGGCGAGTTCATCGAGGTCCGCCGACCCGACATCCTCATCGTGGAGGGCCTCAACGTCCTGCAGACGGGTCCGCGCCTCATGGTCTCGGACCTGTTCGACTTCTCGCTCTACGTCGATGCGCGGATCGAGGACATCGAACAGTGGTACGTCGAGCGGTTCCTCGAACTGCGGAGCACGTCGTTCTCCAACCCCAACTCGCACTTCGCGCACTACGCCGACCTGTCCGACCAGGCGGCCCGGCTCGCCGCCCGCGAGATCTGGATGTCGATCAACCGGCCGAACCTGGTGGAGAACATCCTGTCCACCCGGCCGCGCGCGACGCTGGTGCTCCGCAAGAACTCGGACCACTCCATCCAGCGGCTGCGCCTGCGCAAGATCTAGAGCGGCGGCGCGCCCGTCTCCCCCTCCGGAACACCGCGCCGCCGCAGCTCGGCCTCGGCGCGGTCGAGCCCGCCGTGTTCGAGCGCGGCCAGGGCGCTGCGGTCCGACCACACCAGCCGCCCGTGCCGTCGCACCTCCACCTCGAGCTCGCCCGCGAGGTGTTCGATCGACCCGGCGGAGTTGCGCTTCTCCGATGGCAGCGGGACCGGAAGCACGTGTGCGCGGTCCAGGGGCGAACGCCCGCTGATCCGGACCTGCCAGCCGTAACCGCGGCCCTGGAACTCCCACCGCTCGTCGGTCACCTCTGCGCGGACCGGCGAGACGACCGGGTTGCCCAGCCGGATGACCTTCCCGCCGGGCAGTCGCACGACAACTGCGGTCACCTCGGTGCGCAGGGGCCCGGAGTGGATCTGCCCGCCGGCGAACGCCACGCACGTGTTCGGCTCGGAGAACGCCTGCGCCTGCCCCCACCACCACGAGTCGGGGAACCCCTCGGCGCCCCAGTTCTTCTCGCCGTACACCTCGGCGCCGTCGAACTCCCAGTGCTCGCCGTCGAGTTCGGCCCATCCGCTGGCGCGACCGCCGAGAAGCCAGGGGTGCCAGTACTGATTGAGGGCGGGCACTGACTGGAAGATGCTCGAGCCGCCGACGGCGCGGTGCGGCCACCGCACCGGGTCGGTGATGGTCACCTGCAGGCGGGCGCCCTCCCCCATGTCCACGCGGACCCCGTCGGGTCGGTAGTCGAACAGTTCGCCGGAGCGGGCGCCGATCCGGTCCGGATCCGCCCAGCCGTCGGGCACGGCCATGAGGCGGAGGGTGGACGACGACGATGACGACGACGAGGAGGAGTTCCCGTCTCCGTTCCGGCGCGATCCACCGGCCTCGATCGGGATGGGCGCCTCGTCGGAGGCGAGCCCGAGCGTCGCCCAGTGCCCGTCGGGTCCCCGGTTGACCCGATGAGGGCGATCACCACGCGCCCGCGCTCGCGATCGGTGACGCGGAGGAAGTACCCCTCCATGGCCACGTCGTGTGCGCGCAGCGGATCGCCGAAGGGCAGGTCTGCGCCGGTCGCCCGGTATCGCCGGAGGAGTCCCATGCGGTTCAGCGTCCCACAACCGGCTTAGGGTGGAGCCGTGAATGCGACGCAACTCGGGACCACACTCGGCCTCCGTCCGCCCAGGGAACGGGTCGATCCCCGGTGCCGACGATGGTGGACGGCGCAGGTCGCCCTGTGGATGGTCGGGCCACTGCTCGTACTGGCGGTATCGACGCTGATCGTGGGCCCGTGGATGCTGCTCGCCACCGCCGTATGGGCGTTACTGACAGCGGCGGCCCTGGTGGTGGTGCCCCGGGTGCGGTGGGCGATCCACCGCTGGGAGGCCACCGACACCGCCGTCTACAGCCGTAGTGGACTGTTCTGGGAGGAGTGGCGCGCTGCTCCCCTGTCGCGCGTCCAGACCGTCGACAAGACCCGCGGCCCGCTCCAGCGACAGTTCGGCCTCGCCACCGTCGTGGTCACCACCGCCTCGTCCAAGGGCGCGGTGCGCATCAGCGCCCTCGACGCCACGCAGGCCGAGGAGATGGCCGACCGCCTCACCCTCCTCGCCGAGGACGATCAGCGGGACGCCACATGACCGGCCCGACCGATCCGGGCGGCCCGCACCACCCCTCCGACCTCGCCGGTCCGGTCGGCACCGCGGGCGCGGACCACTCCGCCGGCGCGGGCCACGACGACTGGCTGCCGCTGGACCGTCGGACGATCACCTCCACGACCGTGGTGGTCGCCGCGGCACTCGTCGCCGCGGCGGTGCCGACGGCGATCGGCATGCTGGTGGGCGGCCTGGCCATCGGCTGGGTCCTCCTCTGGACGGTGGGCGGGGTGGTCGTCGGGACCGTCGCCACCGCGATCGCCGAGTCCGCCCGCCTGACGGTGACCCGCTACCGCGTCGACGCCCACCGGATCGAGCGCCGGGTCCGCTTCCTGTCGAGCACCACGTCGTCACTGTCGACGCACCGGGTCCGCAACGTGGAGATCACCGCCGACGTCGTCCAGCGTCGCCTCGGTATCGCCACCCTCAAACTGGCCAGCGGTGAGACCGACGGTTCGAGGATGACGCTGGCCGCGCTCGACCGCTCCGAGGCCGAGGACCTGCGCCGCCGACTACTGGCCGACCGAGCCGGCGCGGACACGCACGAACTCGCCCGCCTCGATCCCCGGTGGGTCCGCTACGCCCCGGCCAGCCTCATGACGCCGGTGTTCGGCCTGGTGGGCTTCGGCATCGTGCTCCAGGTGGCCGACTGGTTCAACGCGGTGCCGACGGTGCTGGAGTGGGTGTGGGACCGCGTCGGCGGGCTGCCGCTGCCGGTCCTCGCCATCGGCGTGGTGGCCCTGACCCTGGCCATCGGCACCGTCGCCGCCACAGTGCTGTTCGTGGAGAACTGGTGGGGCATGCGCCTGGAACGTCACCGCGACGGTTCTCTCGAGCTGCGCCGAGGCCTGGTCGTGGGCCGGCACGCGACATTCGACGGCCGACGCGTCCGTGGCGTGACGCTGCACGAGCCGCCGGGGTTCCGCGCGCTCGGGGCCGCCCGGCTGGACGTGATCGCCACCGGAGTGGGTATCGGCAACGACGAGAACGGCAAGCCCAAACAGAGCCCCGCGCTGGTCCCCGCCTCCCCGCGCGACGTGGCCGCCGGCGTGGCGGCGGAGATGCTGGGGACACCGGTGCCGGGTACGGCGGCGGGCACGGCAGCCGTGAGGACGGAGGCCGCGAAGACGGCGGCGGCGGGCACACCGGGGCCGGACGCGCTGCGCTCCCATCCGCCTGTGGCGCGACGACGACGAGCCGTCCGCGCGGTGGCCGCCACCCTCGCCCTCACCGGGATCGCCCTCGTACCCGCGCTCGTGTGGCCGTGGCTGTGGTGGGTTCCCGTCGCCGTGGCCGCGGTCGGTGGGACGGTCGCCGCGTGGGCCGCGGTCGACAACTACCGCGGACTCGGCCACGCGGTGGGCGGCACGGTGGTCACGGTCCGTAAGGGTTCGCTCCTGAGACGGACCGATGTCCTGTACCGCGACGGGATCCTCGGCTGGAACGTGCGGCGCACCCCGTTCCAGCGCCGGGCCGGGCTGGTGACGCTGGTGGCGACCTCGGCCGGCGGCGGCGGTGCGTTCCGACTGCCGGACGTCGCAGAGGCCGAGGCGCACGAGGTGTGGTCGACCGCCGGCGACGTGTGGGACCACCTGGCCGAGCCACGCGACTGAGCGACTCTGCAGCTGAGCGACTCTGCAGCCGAGCGACTCCGCGGCCGAGCCACCCCGCGCGGGCGCGAACCCGGTCAGTCGGCGTCCACGGGCCTGTCGTCGGTGGCCGGATCCAGCTTCCGGACCAGACTGGGCGCCAGGTCGGACAGCGCGTACTCGTCGAGGAGCCGCCGGGCCTCGTCGTCGTTGACCCCGGCGAAGACCCGCCCGATCGTGACCCCGTGAGTGGGCACGGCGACCACCCGGATCTCATCCCCGGCCTCGACGGGGCCCGCGGCGAGGACCCGCGCGTACGCGCCGGGTCGCCCGCCCTCGGTGAAGCGCCGCACCCAGCGCGGCTTGCCCACGTGGTGGCCGAAGGTCTGACACGGGATCCGCGGCGTCGTGACCTCCATGCGCAGGCGACCCACCTCCAGCACGGTGCCGATCTGCAACTGCGAGGTGTCGACGCCGGTCACGCGAAGGTTCTCGCCGAAGTACCCGGGCGGGATCGGGCCGCCGAACTCGGGCTCCCACTGCTCGACGTCGGACTCCGAGAGCAGGTAGACGGCCTTCCACACCCCGCCGTGGTGCTGGCGGTCTGCCTGGACGTCGCCGTGGAGGCCGTACTCGCGCACCTGGACGGGCCCGTCGACGGGCCGCTTGTCGATCGCGGTGACGCCGACCCGGCCGGGCACCTCGAGCAGTTGGTCCACCACGCACACGGCGCGGACGGTGATCACCTCGCCCACGGTGATCGGCCCGCGCTCCGCCTCCGCGCCGACCATCACTGACCGAACCGACGGTTGCGGGCTCCGTACTCGCGCATCGCCCGGAGGAAGTCGACCCGCCGGAACGCCGGCCAGTACGCCTCGGTGAACCAGATCTCCGAATACGCGCTCTGCCACAGCAGGAAGCCCGAGAGCCGCTGCTCGCCCGAGGTGCGGATCACGAGGTCCGGGTCGGGCTGGCCCGAGGTGTAGAGGTGCTCGCCGATGCCGTCGACGGTGATCGCGTCGACCAGCTCCTGCCCGCTGCAGCCCTTGTCGATCAGCTCCTGGACCAGCTCGCGGGCGGCGTCGGCGATCTCCTGCCGCCCGCCGTACCCCACCGCGACGTTGACCTTGACGCCCGGCCGGCCCCTGCTCACCTGCTCGGCGTGGCGCAGTCGCTCCGCGAGCCAGTCCGGCAGCACCTCGAGACGCCCGACGATCCGGACCTCCCAGTTCTTCCCCGGGCCGGTGATCTCGTCCACCACGTCCGCGATGATCTGCAGCAGTTCATCGAGTTCCTCGGCATCGCGACCGAGGTTCTCCGTGCTGAGCAGGTAGATGGTGGCGACGTCCACACCGAGGTCGTCACACCAGCCCAGCATCTCGGCGATCTTGACCGCGCCCGCCCGGTGACCGTGCGCGACGTCGGTGAAGCCCGCCTCGCGTGCCCACCGGCGGTTCCCGTCCGCCATCACGGCGATGTGCCGCGGCAGCCTCGACTCGTCCAACGAGGCGCGGAGGCGCGCTTCGTACAGCGAGTACAGGGGGAAGGAGACGGCCACGCGGAAAGGGTACCGCGCGGCGTCGCCCGCCCAGTGGTGC
This sequence comes from Dietzia sp. 111N12-1, assembly GCF_001658045.1. Classification (NCBI taxonomy): domain Bacteria; kingdom Bacillati; phylum Actinomycetota; class Actinomycetes; order Mycobacteriales; family Dietziaceae; genus Dietzia; species Dietzia sp. 111N12-1. The sequence goes on from NZ_LSSV01000030.1 coordinate 55,398, forward strand.
CCCTCGGGCCGCCGTCCCCGGGCCGACCGCACCGGCGACGGGGGCGGCGGCGTGGGCGGCGGCGTGGGCGGCGGGGCGGCGGCGGGGCGGCGGCGGTCAGCCCCGTCGGCCCCGGCGAACGGCCGCGGCGAGCGCGCGCAGGCTGTCGGCGGTGGTGTCCCAGCCGATGCACGCGTCCGTCACGGACCGGCCGTACACCAGCTCGTCGGCCTCGACGGACTGGGCGCCGGGCTCGAGGAAGCTCTCGATCATCAGTCCGGAGATGCCCCGCTCCCCCGCGCCGATCCGCTCGGCCAGCTCGGCCACGACCTCGGCCTGACGCTCGTGCGACTTGCCCGAGTTGGCGTGGCTCGCGTCCACCATCACCAGACCGGGCAGGCCGACCTTGCCGACCGCCGCGACGGCCGACGCGACGGACTCGGTGTCGTGGTTGGGTCCGCCGGTCCCGCCACGGAGGATGACGTGGCAGTCGGCATTACCGGCGGTCTCCACGACGGAGGCCCGGCCGTCGGCGTCGGTGCCGAAGAACACGTGCCGCGCCGCCGACGACCGGCAGCCGTCGACCGCGACCTGGACCTCGCCGTCGGTCCCGTTCTTGAAGCCCACCGGCATCGACAGGCCGGACACCAGCTGACGATGCACCTGGCTCTCGGTGGTGCGCGCGCCGATCGCGCCCCACGAGACGGCGTCCGCGATGTACTGCGGGCTGGTCGGCTCGAGGAACTCGGTCCCCACGGGCAGCCCTAAATCGAGCACGTCGAGCAGCAGGGTGCGGGCGGTGCGCAGGCCGCGCGGGATGTCGTAGCTCCCGTCGAGCGCGGGGTCGTTGATGAGGCCCTTCCACCCGACGGTGGTCCGGGGCTTCTCGAAGTACACACGCATGACGATGAGCAGGTCCTCGGCCGTCTCGGCGGCGAGCGCGGCGAGTCGCGCCGCGTAGTCGAGGGCCGCCTCGGTGTCGTGGACCGAACACGGGCCGACCACCACGAGGAGGCGGTCGTCACGCCCGGCGAGCACGTCGGCGACCTCGGCGCGGCTGCGCTCGACCAGCGCCTCGCGGGCCTCGCCCAGCGGGAGCTCGCAGAGGATCTCGGTCGGCGTCGGCAGCGGGGAGTAGGACAGGACTCGCCTGTCGGCGGTCTGGGTGGGGTTCTCGGCGGTGACGGTCACGGCTGTGCACTCCTGGCGATGTGGTCGTGGCGGGCCGGGTGCCGTGATCTCTTCGGTGCCCTGCGTCTCGCGCACCCGGATCCGCCGTCTGGAAAGGCGGAAGGCGGCGACCATGGTGGTCACCGCCTCTGGGCTCCGGGTGTCGAGACGTCCGTCTAGCGGACGCGTGCGCTCGCGGCGCGGGCTCCACCCGGAGCCCACATAAAGCGCCAATAAGCGCGAGCGTTCGACATGCCGGACACGATAGCAGACGGCCCCGGGCCGGCCGGAATCGCCTCGCAGCCCTACCCCGACAGCCGCTCCCGCGCCTGGCGTGTCGCCCGCGGGGCTGGCGTGTCGCTCCCGCGCCTGCTCGACCAGGACGCAGCCGCGTCCCGCCATGGCGTCTGGCGTGCACCGCTGCGCAGGCCAGACGCCGTCGCGAGGGGCGGCTGCGGAACCGTCCACACCGGGGCAGGCCGTGCGGACACCCGCCATGTGAGGGGGAATACCGCCCCACACCCTTTTGTTTGACATGTCAGCAAGTTAAGCTGGGGACACCAACAGACGAGAGGCCACCATCATGCAGTTCGGAATCTTCAGCATCGCCGACATCACCCCGGACCCCACCACCGGGCGGATACCCACCGAGCACGAGCGACTGGAGGCGGTCGTCGAGTACGCCACGCTGGCCGAGCAGGTGGGCCTCGACGTCTTCGCGCTGGGTGAACACCACAACCCGCCGTTCGTGACGTCCTCCCCCACCACGACGCTGGGCTACATCGCGGGCAGGACCTCCGAGATCATCCTGTCGACGGCCACCACCCTGATCACCACCAACGACCCGGTGAAGATCGCCGAGGATTACGCCATGCTGCAGCACCTGGCAGGCGGCCGGGTGGACCTGACGATGGGCCGCGGCAACACCGGCCCGGTCTACCCGTGGTTCGGGCAGGACATCCGGCAGGGCCTGCCGATCGCGATCGAGAACTACGAACTGCTCCACCGCCTGTGGCACGAGGACGTCGTGGACTGGGAGGGCAAGTTCCGCACGGCCCTGCAGCAGTTCACCTCGACCCCGCGCCCGCTGGACGGCGTCGCGCCCTTCGTGTGGCACGGCTCGATCCGCTCGCCGCAGATCGCCGAGCAGGCCGCCTTCTACGGCGACGGCTTCTTCCACAACAACATCTTCTGGCCGATCCACCACACCAAGCAGATGGTCGAGCTGTACCGCCGCCGCTACGAACACTACGGCCACGGCTCGGCGGACCAGGCGATCGTCGGCCTGGGTGGACAGTTCTTCGCCCGCGCCAACAGCCAGGACGCGGTCGACGAGTTCCGCCCCTACTTCGACAACGCCCCCGTCTACGGCCACGGCCCGTCGCTCGAGGACTTCACCGCCCAGACCCCGCTGACCGTCGGCTCGCCGCAGCAGATCATCGACCGATACATGACCATGCGCGAGCACGTGGGCGACTACCAGCGTCAGCTGTTCCTCATCGACCACGCCGGCCTGCCCCGCAAGACCGTTCTCGAGCAGATCGAGATCCTGGGCACCGAGATCGTGCCGACCCTGCGACGGGAACTCGACGCACTGCGCCCGGCCCACGTCCCGGACGGGCCGACCCACGCCGCGCGGGTCGCCGCCCGCGACGCCGACCTGGCCGCCGCCGGCGATCCCACCTATTCCGACGCGTACCGCTTCGGCACCGGCGACAACTGGACGGGCCTCACCGCCGAGGGCGGTCAGCGCGCCCAGGAGCAGTCGCTGGCCCGCGCCCGCCGCAACCAGGCCCGCCTCGCCGAGGCGCCGGCCGGGAAGGACTCCAAGTGACCGACCCCCACAACAGCCACTCCGCCGGGCGGCCGCTCAACCTCGTCGTCGTCGCCGCCGGAACCTCGGTGCCCTCCAGCACCCGGATGCTCGCCGACCAGCTCACCGCCGCGACCCGCGACGCGCTCGCGCGGCACGGTCAGAGGGTCGACGTGACGGTTCTCGAGGCGCGCGAACTGGCGCACAAGGTCGTCGACGCCACCTTCACCAGGTTCCCCGGGGAGAAACTGGCCGCGGCGATCGACGAGATCGGCCGGGCGGACGGGCTGATCGCGGTGTCGCCCATCTACAACCAGTCGTTCTCGGGCCTGTTCAAGTCGCTGTTCGACGTCATCGAACCCGGCACGATCGCCGGCGTGCCGGTGGCGTTGGGCGCGACCGGCGGAACCGCGCGTCACTCGCTGGCGGTCGACTACGCCCTGCGGCCGATGTTCGCCTACCTCAAGGCCGACATCGTGCCCACGACCGTGTTCGCGGCGGCCGAGGACTTCGGCGCCGTGGCCACCGACGGCGACGAGGACTCGCTGCGCGCCCGTACCGCGCGAGTGGGGACCGAACTGTCGGACTACATGCTGCGGTTCGCCGGGGTCACCGCCGGCGCGGTGGCGCCGACGCGCGCGGACTCCGGTCGGGGACGGAAGACCGACGACGACGAGTTCAGCGACTTCGTCCCGATGGGCGACCTCTTGGGCCGCTGAACCGGCGGGCGGGTTCGCCCTCACCACGGTCCGCCCTCCAGAGGTCGATCCGCCCGCGGGACCCGCAACGCGGATCGACATCCGAGGGGCGGATCGTGTGCTGGATTCGGGGCGGGCTCAGCGGGGGTCGGGCTCAGCGGGGGTCGGGCTGCCCGTCGGTCGACTCCAGGGGCGGGACGGCGCCACGGTCGGTGCCCTCGTCGGCGAGCTGATCCGGCTCGGGATGCTCGGTGTCGAAGCTCTCCGGCAGGTTCTTGATGTGCTTGTTCATGTTGCGGATGAGCAGCACGGTGGCGATGAGGAGCAGCAGGATCACCGGGATACCGATCGGCGACGCCTTGCCGAACTCCGGTCCCACCGGGTTGTCGTTGTACCCGGGCGTACCGGGCGACTGGTTCTGCGCGAGGACCATCGCCGACTGGTACGCCAGGATCTGGACGTCCGGTCCCAGGGTGATCATCGTGGGTCCTCACTCGTGCTCGGGCCGACGGGGAGTGCGACGTACGGGTCGACCCCCTCGAACAGGTCTGTCTCGTATTCTCCCTCACCGAGCTGTGGAAATCCCACCCGGCTCGCGGCGAGCTCGAACTCCTCGGTGGGCCACACCCGCTGCTGCATCTCCACGGGTGCGGCGAAGAACCAGCCGTTGGGGTCGATCTGGGTGGCGTGGGCCAGCAGTGCCGAGTTGCGCTGCTCGAAGTAGTCCGCGCACTCGACCCGCGTGGTGACCCGCTCCATGATGTCCGGGCGGTCCCCCCAACGGGACAGGAACTCCTCGAAGTGGCGCACACCGTCGCGGGCGAACAGCTCGTCGTCCAGCAGCTGGAGGCGGCTCTTGGGGAATCCGTGGGTGTAGTAGACCTTGGCGATCGCCCACGGCTCACCGGCGTCCGGATACCGGTCGGGGTCGGCGGCGGCCTCGTACGCGGCCATCGACGCCGAGTGCACCTTCAGGTGATCCGGGTGGGGGTATCCACCGTTCTCGTCGTAGGTGATCATCACGTGGGGACGGAACTCCCGGATCCTGCGGACCAGGGACTCGGTGACCTCGTCGTCGTCGGCCAGGGCGAAACATCCCTCCGGCAGGGGTGGCGTGGGGTCACCCTCCGGCAACCCCGAGTCCACATACCCCAGCCAGTGGTGGTCGACACCCAGGATGTCGGCGGCGCGCGCCATCTCACGCACCCGGACGCCCGTCAGGTCCGCGACGATGTCGGGGCGGTCCATCGCGGGGTTGAGGATGTCGCCCCGCTCGCCCCCGGTGCACGTCTCCACCAGCACGTGGACGCCCTCGGCGACGTACCTGGCCATGGTTGCCGACCCCTTGGACGACTCGTCGTCGGGGTGGGCGTGGACCGCCATCAGCCGCAGACCGGCCATCGGGAGCACCTGCCGTTCTTCTCACGTGAGTGGATGACCGCACCATTCTATGGGCGTCGGCCCAGGCGCCGCCCCCGGCGGGGCCCGCCGGCGACCCCCGGCCGTCCCCGCCAGCGTGCCCCGATACCCTGGCTCCCATGAGTGAGCCGAGGTCGGACGCCCCGTCGCAGCCCCCCGTGGGCCCGCCCGCGGACCGGTACGCGACCGCCGACCGCGGCTCGAACCTGACCGGCAAGGTCGTCGCCGTCATCCTGGCGCTGCTCGTGGGCGGGTTGGTGGTCGCCGGCGTCTACACGACGTGGCGACTCAACCAGACGCCGGACATCACCGGTGAGGCGATCGGGGTGGAGGTCGTCGACGAGACCCGGGTCGACCTGACGTTCACCGTGACGCGCGAGGAGCCCGGCACGCCCGCCTACTGCATCATCCGGGCCCAGGAGGAGTCGAAGGGCGAACTCGGCCGACGCGAGGTGTACGTCCCACCGTCGGAGAACACCACGATCCAGATCGACGCGTCCGTCTTCACCACCGGACGCGCCTTCGCCGCGGACGTCTACGGGTGTGGCGACGACGTCCCCGACTACCTGCGCAGGTAGGGCCGCAGACGGCGCGGCCGTCAGGGCCGCGCGTAACGGACGGCGAGCAACGGCGCCTGTGTTAGAATCGGCGCTTCAGCACGGCTCCCTTTTTCGCGGGGCCGTGTTTTTCTTACATCACGCACGCGAACAGATTGGAGTGCGCTCATGGCGAACGACACCCAGGTCCACTGGTTGACCCAGGAATCGTACGACCGCCTCATGGCCGAGAAGGAGGCGCTGATCGCCAACCGTCCGGTCATCGCCGCCGAGATCAACGAGCGGCGCGAGGAGGGCGACCTCAAGGAGAACGCCGGCTACCACGCCGCGCGTGAGCAGCAGGGCCAGGAGGAGGCCCGCATCCGGACCATCGACGACCTGCTGGCCAACGCCCAGGTCGGCGAGACGCCCACCGAGTCCGGTGTCGCGCTCATCGGCTCCGTCGTCCGCGCCTACTACAACGGCAACGAGGACACCAAGGAGACCTTCCTCATCGGTACCCGCGGCGAGGGTTCCGGCAAGGACGACCTCGAGATCTACTCCCCCGAGTCCCCGCTCGGCAAGGCCGTCCTCGGCGCCAAGAACGGGGAGAGCCGCGAGTACACCGCCCCCAACGGCAAGAAGGTCGCCGTCACCATCGTGACCGCGGAGCCGTACCACAGCTGACCGGCTGAAGACGGGGACCGGTGGTACGTTCTTCACGAATATCGGGTCGCCTCCAGGCGGGCCCGAATCCGCCCCGGCGTAGCAGGAGTTCCACGTGTCAGACGGTTCCCAGGACAGGCCCCACGGCCCGGCCCCGACTATCGAAGCGGCGGCCGGGCGGGTCCTGGGACCGGCACTGCGGACCGGTCAGTCCCCCTTCGAGGACGACCTCTACACGTGGACGCCCGAGGTGGCCGAGGAGCTGGCCCGCCGTCTGGACTCCGACCCCGAGGAAGGGGCCGCCGGCGCGGCGCCCGGGTCGACACGCTCCCCCGTGATGCAGGCGCTGCACGACCAGCTCGAGGGCGCACCACGGCCCGTGGTCCTGCTCGCCGCCGAGCTGCTCTTCATCCAACAGCTCCCCCTGTCCACGGTCACGGCCCGCCTCAAGCGCGGCCGCGTCCGCGACGTGCTCTCCTGGATCGAGGACGCGCCCGGGATCCCCACCGATCTCGACGAGGTCCTCAGCGAGAAGGGCCCGCTCACCGGGGGCCTGGGTTTCAACGTGCAGATGCGCGAGCACCTGCGCTGGCTGTGCTCGTTCGTCATCCACTGGGCGGAGCTCGACGCGTCCGTCCGGGACGCCGCGCTGTCGGACCCGTGGGAGTTCCAGCGCGCGGCCCGCTCCACCCCCGGTGACTGGCGGGCCATCCGCTACAGCCTCCAGTACCTCGTGTGGCCCGGCTACTTCCAGCCGATCGTCAAGCACGAACACAAGACCCGCATCCGCGACGCGTTCGCCGACCTCATCGGCGGCCCGTCCGGCATCGACGAGCTGGACATCGACCAGGACCTGCACCGCATCTCCGAGGTACTGTCCGCGCAGCTCGGCCAGCCCGTCGACTGGTACCGCGGCTCCGTGGCCAACCAGTGGCAGCGCCACCGCGACGACCACTCCCGGCGCGCCTGGCTCGTGCGGCCCGGCCGCGGCGGCGTCGGCCAGGCCGGCCAGTGGGTCGCCCAGAACCGCATCGCGCTGCCCGCCTCGCACCTGCCGCGGATCCCCGCGCACGCCAGCCGGCTCGAGGTGTCCCAGGCCGTCGAGCAGGGTTATCCGCACCTGGACTACCAGGCCCGGTTCCAGCTCACCGCCGAGCTGCACACCTTCCTGTCCCGGATGAACCCGCAGGACGTGGTGGCCACTGTCGCCGACGCCAAACTGCATCTGGGCACCCTCACCGACGACCTCGGCTACGTCGACGACGGCGGCCAGCAACTCGAGCGCTCGGTGCTGTGGAGCACCGTCACCCTCGACCTGGAGACCCTGCCCAGTCCCCTGTCCGAGTTGATCGGCGAGCCCGGCACGGTCGTCGACCTCACCGACGGCCTGGACGCGATGCTCTCGGCGATGCACCCCGGGCGCCACTCCGCGGAGTCGCAGGTCGCCGAGGCCCCCGCCGCCGGGGCGGTGCCGACCCTGCCCGAGGTCACCGACGAGCTGGCCGACGGCCTGCACATGCCCCGCGAGGAGTTGCAGGAGATCGTCGACACCCTGCAACAGCGTCAGCAGATCGTGTTCTACGGCCCGCCCGGCACCGGCAAGACCTTCCTCGCCCAGGAACTGGCCCGCTTCCTCGCCGGCCCCGACGACCCCAGCCGGGTCCAGCTGGTGCAGTTCCACCCCAGCTACGCCTACGAGGACTTCTTCGAGGGCTACCGACCCACGCTCACCGAGTCCGGGCAGCCCGGCTTCGCTCTCCAGGCCGGGCCGCTGCGGCGCCAGGCCGCGCGGGCGACCTCGGAGTCGGGCCGCGAGCACCCGAGCTTCCTCATCATCGACGAGATGAACCGCGCCGACCTGGCCCGCGTGTTCGGCGAGATGTACTTCCTGCTGGAGTACCGGGACCGGACCGTGCTGCCGCAGTACTCCCCCGACACCTCGTTCCGGCTGCCGCGCAACCTGTTCATCATCGGCACCATGAACACCGCCGACCGGTCGATCGCCATGGTCGACGCCGCCATCCGCCGACGCTTCGCGTTCATGGAACTGCACCCCGACACCCCACCGGTAGCCGGTGTGCTCCGACGCCACCTCGAGGCGCGCGGCGTGACGACCGAGCCCGCGGAGCTGCTTGAGGCGCTCAACTCCGAGATCGACGACTCCGACCGCGACCTGCGGATCGGGCCGTCGTACTTCATGAAGGACCGGGCCACCGAGCCGGGCGGTCTCGAGGCGATCTGGCGCTTCGACCTGCTCCCGCTGCTCGAGGAGCACTACTACGGGCGGCTCACCCGCGCCGAGGTGCACGAGCGGTTCGGCCTCGCGGCACTGCGCCGCAAGATCGGGCGGGCGTGACCGCGACTCCGACTCGCGCCGGCACGCCGGCGTCGGCACAGTCGCCGGCGTCGCCGGTGGCGCTCGAGTTCGACGAGTTCGACCGCCGCGGCCGACTGGTCAACCTGAGCTGGGAGGGTGCGCAGCACCTGTCGCAGACCGGCCTCGTGGAGGTGCTGCCCGCCGGCCGCGACACGTGGCGGCTCATCCCCTGCGGCGCGGTGGGCTCGGTCCGCGTCGAAGGTCTGTCAGTGCGGGTCATGCCCGCCGCCAGCCTCGGCCTGACGCAGTTGTTCTTCCTGCTCGACCACGCGGCCGACGACCCGTTCCTGTCCTCATCGGTGCAGGCCAGGGACGACGACGAGCTGTGGACCTCCGTCGCCGAGTCCATGGCCCGGTTGGCGCACCGGGCCCTGTCCGCCGGGCTGCTGCGCGGGTACCGCAGGGTGGACGAGGCGCTGACCACCGTGCGCGGCCGGATCCGCCTGGGTGACCAGATCCGCCGCCACCCGGGCATGACCATCCCGCTCGAGGTCACCTACTCCGAGTTCACACCGGACATCGCAGAGAATCGCATCCTGCGCACGGCCGCCCACCGCCTGCAGTTCCTGCCCGAGCTGCCCGATGCCACCCGCCGCCGGCTGGCGATGGTCGACGCCCGCCTGTCGGACGCCACGCTCATCGGCCAGGGCGCGCCCGTGCCGGCGTGGACGCCCAGCAGGCTCAACGCCCGCTACCAGGACGCGCTCGCGTTGGCGGACCGCATTGTGCGACGGATCTCGGTGGAGGTCGAGGACGGTCACGCCGCGTCCGCGGCCTTCGTCACCGAGATGCCAGCACTGTTCGAACGCTTCGTGGAGGCCGAGCTGACCGCCGCCCTCGACGGCCGGGGTGGTCGGCTGCTGCAGAACCCCGTCGTCAACCTGGATTCCGGTGCCGAGGCGGACGACGCGCCGTCGGGTCGTCACAGCGCGCCGTCCGACGACGGTGACCACATCTCCGTGCGCACGGGGTTGGTGTACGAGGTCGACGGCGAGCCCGTCACCACGTTCGTCCCGACCTATCCCACGGACCGCCGGGCCCGCGCCGCCGAGCACTACCGACTGTTGGCCGCCTGCACCGCGCTCGGGGTGGACCGCGCGTACCTGGTCTACCCGGCCCAGCGGCGCGACGATTCCCCCCAGCCCCGACGGATCGTCCACACCGACATCTCGATCGTGGAGTACCCGATCGACCTCTCCCGCGGGCCGGCCGAGAGCAGGAGGGCTATCGTCGAGTTGGCCCAGCACGCCCGTGAGCTGGCCGCTCCGTCCGCCGCACGCCACCGGACGGGCTCACGCCACGACGCCGGGTCCCACCACAGCGCCGGGTCCCACCACAACCCAGAGTTCGACCACAACCCAGAGTCCGACCACAACCCAGAGGGGAGACGACACGCCCGATGACCGACGCCGACGACGCCTCCCGACGCCTCTGGATGAGCCTCGGGCTGGCTGCCGTCGGCACGGTCGGGGCGTTCCGCGGCGCCCAGGAGGTGCTCACGCAGCAGGCCCGGATCGCGCGCCGGGTGATCCCCAAGCCGACGTCGCGGCCCTACTCCGGCGACGGGCTCTACCGGCCCGGGGCCCGGTCACCCGAGCCGTGGCGACCCGGAATGACGTGCGACGTGCACATGATGATCTTCGGCGACTCGCTCGCCGCCGGCCTCGGCGCCGACTCCCCTGACGAGTTGCCCGGCGTCCTGCTGGCGCGGGGTCTGGCCGAGGAGTCCGGCTGGGACGTGCGGCTGAGCATCAAGGCGATCGTCGGCGCCACGTCCAAGGGACTGCCCGGGCAGATCGAGGCGATGCAGATCGCGCACGGCGACCCCGACATCTCGGTGATCCTCGTCGGCGGCAACGACATCACCTCCCGCAACGCGATCGGTCCCTCGGCGCGGCGAGTGGGCGACGCGGTGCGGGCGCTCCGGGAGAACGGTTCGCACGTCGTCGTGGGCACCTGCCCCGACCTGAGCATCATCAAGCCGGTCCCCCAGCCGTTGCGATCGGTCATGTCCGGCCTGAGCCGACGCCTGGCCGGCGCGCAAGCCATGCAGGCCCGCAAGGCCGGCGGCATCCCCGTCTCCCTGGCGGAGACGCTCGCGCCCGAGTTCCACCGTCGCGGCGAGAGCCTGTTCTCGCCCGACCGGTTCCATCCCAACTCGGCCGGATACGAACTCGCCGCCGGCCTGCTGCTGCCCGCCGTGTGCGTGGCGCTGGGCGTGTGGGAGGACATGCCCGAGGAGCAGCTGCCGCACGATGCCGAGGAGGCCGCCGCCTCGCTTGAGGCCGCCGAGAGCGCCGCCGATCTCGCCGTCTCCGGCAGCTCCGGCGAGACTGCCGACACCGGCGCGACCGCCGGCACCGGTGCGCCCGCCGAGACTGCCGACACCGGCGCGCCCGTCGAGCACCGCGAGTCCGTGGTGGCCCGGCTGACCAAGCGCCTGACCGACTTCGTCCGCACTCACGAGGATGCGGACGACGGTGACCGGAGCACGTTCCTGCATAATGAGGACGTGGACGGTGACCCCGAGAGCACGGGCGAGGCCCGTGAGGCCGCGGACACCCTCCGACGCCGTAGCCGGATCCTGACACCGGCCCGCTCGACGCGGGACGACCCGGATCCCCAGGACTGACCCGACCACACCAGCACTCACCCGCAACGAAGGAGCTTTCCATGCCGGAAGCCGTGATCGTCTCGTACGCCCGTTCCCCCATCGGGCGCGCCAACAAGGGTTCCCTCGTGGGCATCCGCTCCGACGACCTCACTGCCCAGATGGTCAGGGCCGCGCTGGACAAGATCCCCGCGCTCGACCCCACCGAGATCGACGACCTCATGCTGGGCTGCGGCCTGCCGGGCGGCGAGCAGGGCTTCAACATGGGCCGTGTCGTCTCCGTGCTCGCCGGCCTGGACACCGTCCCGGGCACCACCGTGAACCGCTACTGCTCCTCCTCGCTGCAGACCACCCGTATGGCGCTGCACACGATCAAGGCCGGCGAGGGTGACGTGTTCATCTCCGCCGGTGTGGAGACCGTCTCCAACTTCTCCAAGGGCACCGCCGACCACTGGCCGGACACACACAACCCGATCTTCGCCGAGGCCGAGGCCCGCACCGCCACGCGCGCAGAGGGCGGCGCCGAGACCTGGACCGACCCGCGCGCCGAGGGCCTGCTGCCCGACGTGTACATCCCGATGGGCCAGACCGCCGAGAACGTGGCCCAGATGACCGGCATCACCCGCGAGGAGCAGGACCGCTGGGGCGTGCGCTCGCAGGAGCGCGCCGTGGCCGCCGTCGACCGTGGCCACTTCGCCAATGAGATCACCCCGGTGACGATGCCCGACGGCACCGTCGTCTCCGCCGACGACGGCCCGCGGCCCGGCACCACCTACGAGAAGATCTCGCAGCTCAAGCCGGTCTTCCGTCCCGACGGCACCATCGCGGCCGGCAACTGCTGCCCGCTCAACGACGGTGCTGCCGCCCTGGTGATCATGTCCGATACCAAGGCCAAGGAGCTGGGCCTGACCCCGCTCGCGCGCGTCGTCTCCACCGGCGTGTCCGGCCTGTCGCCCGAGATCATGGGCCTGGGCCCGATCGAGGCCGTCAAGAACGCCCTGCGGATCGCCGGCAAGTCGATCTCCGACATCGACCTGTTCGAGATCAACGAGGCGTTCGCCGTGCAGGTGCTCGGCTCGGCCCGCGAGCTCGGCATCGAGGAGGACAAGCTCAACATCAACGGCGGTGCCATCGCGCTCGGCCACCCCTTCGGTATGACGGGCGCCCGCATCACCGCGTCGCTGCTCAACAACCTGCAGGCCGAGGACAAGCAGTTCGGCGTCGAGACCATGTGTGTCGGCGGCGGCCAGGGCATGGCGATGGTGCTCGAGCGCCTCAGCTGATCCCATCCGGCGTGGCCTGAGCCCGCGCCACCCCGCGGCACTGCGAACGCCCCGGGCACGCTTCTCTCGAGGAAGTGTGCCCGGGGCGCTCTCGTCGTTGGTCCTGCAGCCTGCTACCCCGGCGGCGCCCGCGCAGTGCGCGGGGGCGGGCCGGTGCGCCGGCCGACGCCGGGCCCACACCCGAAATGCCGACGACCCCGGCTCCCCTCGCGGGGGGCCGGGGCCGTGGGATTCGCCGGAACCTGACCTGATCAGTCAGGCAGCGCTACAGCTCGCGCCGGTCAGTCGCGGAAGTAGCTCATGAGGCGGAGGATCTCGACGTACAGCCACACCAGGGTGACCGTGAGGCCGAGCGCGACGCCCCACGCCATCTTGGACGGGGCACCGGCGCGCACGAGGCGGTCGGCGTTGTCGAAGTCCATCAGGAAGCTGAACGCGGCCAGGCCGATGGCCAGGAGGGAGAAGCCGATCGCGATCGGGCCGCCGTCGTAGAGCGGGTTGGTGCCGGTGAACAGGCTCAGCACGATGCTGCCCAGGGCCGCGAACAGCACGCCGACGATCGCGGCAGACATGAAGCGGGTGAACTTGGGCGTCACGCGCACGGCGCCGGTCTTGTAGACGAACAGCATGCCCACGAAGACGCCGATGGTGCCGAGGATCGCGGCACCCACCGCGCCGAGGACGCCGCCGGTCCCCTGCAGGTCGATGGTGAACAGGTACGTCGCCGCGCCGACGAACAGCCCCTCGAGGGCGCCGTAGGTCAGGGTGACGGGCGCGGAGTCCATCTTGCGCGCGAAGGTGGCGATCAGAACGGTGATCAGGCCGCCGATGCCGCCGACCAGGATGAACGGGAACAGCAGCCCCGGGTTCATCGTGATCAGGTAGAAGGAGATCGTGCCGACGATGGCGAGCAGACCGAGGGTCGTGCCGGTCTTCGCGACCACATCATCGATCGTCATGGGCCGCGTGTCGGCGGCGAACTGCGGGTGCGCCTGCGGGGCACCGTAACCGGCCTGGGCACCGAAGCCCTGCTGGCCGTACTGGCCCTGCTGGAAGGCGCCACGGCCGGCACCACCGAGATGGGTGGCGCCGCGGGCACTGTCCGTGGACAGTGAACTGAAGACCGGGTTGCTACTGGTGCGCATCGAGGTCCCTTCGGAATTGTCGGGGAAGGTCGTTGGTCGAGAGTCCCCGCCGGGTCACCGACGAATCACTCGTACATAGTCAACGCGCGGGCTCACCTGTGTGTTCCCGGCGCCGATACACATCTTGCCCGATCGGTGCGACAGGTCGGGGAACCACTCGCGGCAATGACGCAAGCTCGGCTGCCACCCCGTGACGGATCCCGAGACCTTCTACGTGGACGGCTACGAGGGCCCGCTTCTACCCGGCGAACTGGAGCGCGCGCGGGAATGGGGCGACGGCTTGACCCGCGGCGACTGGTGAGCCGGGCTGGACGCCGGCGGGGGTGAGCCCGACGAGAACGACGACGACGAGGTCGACCACCCCGCCCACGCCACAGGTGCAGGGCGTGCCGAACCGGCAGGGTTGACCGATACCCCTAGGGGTATGTAATCTCGGGGCATCAGCCAGTCGGATCATCGGCCGGCGGTCGGCGCGATCCACGCCGACGACAACCCCACCCCCTGAGGAGTCTCATCATGTGCCGTCCCGCCACCTGCAAGAAGTGCGGCAAGACCACCTGGGCCGGATGCGGAATGCACGTCGACCAGGTGATGACCGGTGTGCCCAAGGCCGACCGCTGCCCGGGCCACGAGTCGGACGTCCCCGCGGTCAAGGACGGCTTCTTCGCGAAGATGTTCAGCAGGTAATCCCAGCCGCCCACCCGACTCACCTGTCGGATTGCGACTCACCTAGGGGGACCCCGTAGATCAGGCGCAATCCGACAGGTGAGTTTCGCATTGCCAGGGTGCAGGTATCCCGATCCGTCGCCGTCGACCTCCCGCGCCTGATACACATCGACGTGACGGGAGGCCTGGCATGGAGCAATCGGTGGACATCGTGGTGGTGGGCGCCGGAATCGCGGGGCTGGTCGCGGCCCGGGAACTCACCCGGGCCGGTCTCGAGGTTCTCGTGCTCGAGGCCCGGGACCGCGTGGGCGGGCGCCTGCTCAACGCCGACCTGCCCGACGGGAGCCCCATCGACGTCGGCGGCCAATGGGTGGGCCCCACCCAGCACCGGATCCACGAACTGATCCGGGAGCTGGGCCTGGAGACCTTTCCGACGCACACCGCCGGCCGGCACATCGCCGAGCTCGGCGGGACCCGGTCCGAGTACACCGGCGCGATCCCCCATATCGATCCCCGTACGCTGGCCGACATCGTCCGGGCCCGGTCGCGGCTCGATCGCATGGCCGCCGCCATCCCGCCGGACGAGCCGTGGCGCGCGGCCGATGCCGAGCGACTAGTGGGCATCTCCG